>JAJFUV010000190.1 GCA_021372245.1 Terriglobales bacterium | reverse complement strand
AGACCGCGGTTGGGGCTTTCGGTCAACTGCGGGAACAGGCTACGCGGGGTGAAGTCCAGGTTGATGCCGCTGCGGATGTTCGGGTGGTCAAACCAGGAGAAACGGAAGTCGTTCAGCGCGAGGGCTGAAGGTGTGCGTCTCTACGAGGCTGTAACCGAATGTTTTGTATCCGTAGTTGCTGGCATTGCCGTAAGTCGATGGATAGCCCAAGTACCACTGCCACGGATCGCCGACATTGCGGGTGTAAACACCGTACAGTTGATCCTTCTCCGAAATCTGATAGTCGATGCGAAGGTCCATGGCGTTCATATCCTGGGCCGTGGAAACCATGCCGTAGTAGTTGACTCCCCCGCTAGGCAGACCAGCAAGGTTGCTGCCACCGTTTGGCAGGGGCAGATAGTTGATCAGGGTCTTCGCTTGAGACGTGATCATGCCGCTGGGAATCTGGTTGTTGGAAAACGGATTGCCGGTGAAGGGATTGTAGAGTTGGGTGCCCTTCGGGTCGGCGCATATTCCGCTGGCGCTAAAGCTGGAGCAGAGGGCCGAGAAGTCCCCATTGCGCATAGCCGCGGATGGGTAAGTCAACTGCGGCAGCGAATACATACGGTTCCGCATGCCGGCGTAATCGAAGAAGAAGAACGCCTTGTTCTTCACGATGGGACCGCCGACATTAACGCCGAACTGGTTCCGGACCGTGGGCGAGCGCTGGCGTCCGAATGCGTTGTTGGTGAAGCTGTTGGCGTTCAGCTTGGTGTTCTGAAGGTACTCGTACATGTCGCCATGGAAGCCGTTGGTTCCAGACTTGGTCACCATGGTGATGGTGCCCAGGTTGCGGTACTCGGCGTTGGTGTTGTAGGACTCGACCTTGAATTCCGCCATCGACTGCACCGGCGGAAGGCTGACCATACCAAGGCCGTAACTATACGCGCCGGCGCCGTTACCGAAATCGTTCGCGGCCACGCCGTTGATGGTGAAGTTGAACGATCCCCAGTGGGTGGCGCCGCCGGTTTGCGGGCTGGAGCCAGACAACTGCGCGCCGGGCACCAGGGCCATCAGCATATCAATCGACTGCTGTGCGAGCGGCAGGTTGGTCATCTTCTGGACGTCGATGGTGCCGCCGATCGTCGGACTTTCCGTTTTCACCAGCGGAGCTTCACCGCTGACGCTGACGCTCTGCTGAACCTCGCCGACCGTCAATTGCGCGTTCACGCGGACCGTCTGCGTGGACAAGACCTTGACCCCTGTGGTGGTCGACGTCTGGAATCCCTGTTTAGAAACTGTTACTGAGTAGGTTCCTACCTACACGTTGGGGATTGAGTAAGCGCCGGAAGAGTCCGCTTTTGTCGTGAAGCTGATTCCGGCACCCTAATTGGTCACCGTCACTTGGGCTTCAGGAACAGAAGCTCCCGACGCATCGGTGATGAGGCCGATGATTGTGCTGCTGATGTTCTGCGCGAGAAGAACGGGCACTGTTAGCAGTACCGCCAGCAGAACTAAGAGAACCTTGTTGCTGTTCTTGACTGACAAGACTAACCTCCTTTTTCCTTTCGTCAAGTGGTGGAGGAACTGCCTGGGTGTGAATACAGCTTCACCGCGAGACTTCAAGCACATTCCTCTCCCACGAGCGGAAGTTTAAGACAATTCGCGACGCGTGTCGAGCACAAAGTTCCAAGTTAAAAATAAGCAGACCATGATCTTCTTTGGTCGGCTTATACTTAGTTCCGTTATGAGAAGATTTAATGGCATCCAGAAGCTTTCTTTTGCCTCAATTCTTGTCGGCAAGGTGGCAATTGTTCATCCAGAACGAGTTGCAGCAACTTCCGCTTCTCGTTGATGGTCTCGGGGGTGTAGATGTAGTCTTGCTCCCACTCGTATCCAAGGCGGGAGTCCCGACGCGCGGTCTCCCAGGAGGCGTCGGTGCGAGCGATTTCCGCCCTGAGGATGGCTTCCATGCGGTCGAGGAGGCGCAACGCCTCGGCTGAATCCCGCGAGTTCCCCAAACGATAGCGAAGGTCTTCGAATTCAAGCAGCGCATGCTCGCTGCGCATCATCCGTTGAAGTTGTTCAGCCAGAAGGACTTCCCGGAAAGCGTTCACCTGCTTGCGGACGGGGGCCTGCAGTGCCGCCTCGCGATAGCTCTGAAGCCCTTGCTCCATCTTGTCGGCGGCGAGTGCCAGATATTTCTGGAACACGGGGAAGCTGAACGGCTTCACATACCGGTCGGCGACGTTGATGCGGTTAGTGAAGTCCGGCCAGAGGAAGAGCCGCGCGGGAACATAGGGCCAGTGAGGGTTCAGCTGCGATTCGCGGCTCCACAGCCCCTGATCGTTCCAGGAGTGCTCCAGGGTCATCGCCCTGGCTTTGGGCTTCTTGAAGAAGAAGGGGGCGGCCACGGCGTTGCAGGTTCCCCAGTTGGGGCCGGTGTCCGGTACCAGGCGGCTCGCGTCGCTGAAGGATTTCCACGCGGCCAGCGCCTTCGCTTCAGAACCGGGGCCGAAATCGCGCCGCGCTACCTGGCGCAGCAACTCCTCCAGCGGGGGCGCCTCGCTCCAACTGTCCCAAGCACGAATTTCGGCAACGAAATTGGGCTTGAAGCCGTAGCTCCAGCTTTCCATGGTGCCGTCGACGCCGTGTTCGCGCAACGCTTGATAGCGCGCGTACCACTGGTACGGGAAGGGCAGGTAGGGCGTGGTTCCGAATTGCCAACTGGCGAAAGTGTCTGCTTTGGAATAAACCGCCCGCATGCCGCGCTCCCGGGCGGCGGCGATCTGGGCCGCGGTCACCTCGGCTGGACCCACCTGATTGATCGCATAATCCTTCAGCCATCCGCGTTCGCCGTCCAGCTCATATCCTTTTCCGTTCTCGAAGGTCAGCAGCGGGATGGCGTCGCGCGGCAACTGGTTCACGAAGTAGCGTTTCAACTCGACTTGTTCAGGACGGAAATCGATGTTGTACTCCCACGGGAGCACTTCGATCGCCGGATTCAGCTTGCGGCACTCCTCGACTACGATTTCGACTCCGTGTGCCCACTGCCGCGCCCATTCACGCAGGTCCTGCTTGCCGTGGCCGCCCGCTCCGAACCACTTGTCATAGAAAAAGCCCTCTGTCAGCAGAACGTAGCCGCGGATTTCGGGAAACTCCCGGACGATGTCGCGCACCAGTTTCCGCAACCCCTCCTCGTTCTCCGGGGTGCTGTCGAAGCGATAAATGATGGGGGTGTAGACGTCAAGCCCCTGGCGCGCCGCGCGATGAATCAGGTCCTTCATTTTCCCCGGAGGGTGCGATCTGATCTTGTCCCAATACGGCGGCACACCCGGTGCGTTGTTCGGGTTGCGGTAGACCGAGCAGAAGATGGAATCGAAGCCGTAGCGGGCAATGGTCGCCAGGTACTTGTCCGGCCACTCCATCCATCCCAGGCCGGATAGCGTCATGCGCGCGCGGTAGAGGCTGTGACGGACCGCGTTGAGATTGCGGGGCAGGAAGGGTGCCTCGCGCAGGTTCATGCGGGCCTCCAGGTTGTAAAGGCCGTACATGGCGCCGCGCTCGTCGAAGCCGCAAACCGCGACACGGTCCGCCGCCACCACGATCTGGTAGTCTTTCGGGTTTTTCAGCGCAGCGCCGCAGCCGGGCATCTGGTCGCGCACGCCGGCGACGACCGTGCGTTGCAGGCCGGTCCAGTTGGCGAGCGAATCCACCGTTCGCAACTCCAGCTTCGTCTGCATGGCGGAGTCGAGATAGGCCCGGAAGTTGTCCGCGGCCTGACGCAGCACCATCCCGGCGCTGTTGGCAATGACAAGAGTCCAGCCCTGCGCCGGCAAGGCGACCTCGGCAGCGGAAGGCCGGGCAGCCGGATCGCGGCGCAGCGGTTCTGGACCTTCCGAGAGCGCTTTCACAAAGGCGTAGGACTCCTCGACCGGCAGGGCGCGCCAGGCTCGGGTGGAGAAGCCGGCGGAACCGCCCGCCGGTTGGGCGGTGCATGTCGGAAGAGTGAATAGGATGAGCGTGAGCACGAACCGGCTTGTTCTGTGCATGAGGGCAATTATAGTTCCCGCCGGCTTGGTTCCGCAGTCTTCCGCAGCTGGCGCCAAGAAGATATCATTGAATCTTGATGAAAACGAAATGGATGGCCCTGTTCCTGCTCGGCAGCGCCGCTTGCCTAAGCGCCGATGACGTGAAGTTCAAGAAGCGGTGTCTGGAGGACCTGATCGCACAGGTGCCGAGTGTTCTCGCGTCGCAGGATAGCCGAACGGGCCGCTTCGGCACGGGCATCTGGATCGTCACCGATCAGAACGTGATGCTGGCGCTGGCGGCGGCATGGTCGACGAAGGGGGCTGCCAACCGCTACTATCACGACGCCAAGGTCCTCGACTCCATCATGGCTGCGGGCGATGCTCTCATTGAGGATGCAGACGAGACAGGGCAGTGGGTGTTCCGTAAGAAGGACGGTTCCACTTGGGGCAAGATCTACATGCCGTGGATTTACTCGCGCTGGATTCGCACCTACGGAATTGTGCGGGATGCTATGCCGGCCGAGCGTCGTGCGCGTTGGGAGAAGGCGCTGCGGCTGGGCTACTCCGGCATCTCGCGCCAGCTCCGCGGCGCAAAACTGGTGAACATACCGGCCCACCACGCCATGGGGCTGTACTTTGCCGGGCAGTTACTGAACGAGCCCGAGTGGAAGAAACAGGCCGCGGAGTTCCTGCACCGCGTCGTGGCCGACCAGCACCCGGACGGCTACTGGTCGGAGCACGTGGGGCCGGTGGTAATGTACAACACGGTCTACTGCGACGCGCTGGGAGTCTATTACGCAGCGTCGGGCGATCAGGCGGTGCTCGACGCACTCCGCAAGGCGGCCACCTTTCACGCGCACTTCACTTATCCGGATGGGACGCTGGTGGAAACCATTGACGAGCGCAACCCGCACCTCGACGACGTGTGGCTGCCGAACGCGGGCATGACGATGACGGAAGAAGGCCGCACTTACACGGCGCGGCTCCTCGGGCTGCAGAAGACACCGCTCTCTACTCACGCGGCTAAGCTCCTCCTGACTGACACGGCTGCGCTCCTCTTGCTCTACGGCAAGGAAGGACCGGGGCTTGTGACAGACCCGCTGGCTTCGAATTCCAATTTCGTGTTGGGCAAAGGCGACGCCGCTGTGCGCCGGAATGGACCGTGGTTTCTGGCTGTCTCGGCGCTGACTGCTCCGCTCGCCAAGTCCCGCTGGATTCAGGACCGGCAGAACTTCTTCAGTGTGTATCATGATCGCGCCGGACTGATCCTCGGGGGCGGCAACACCAAGCTGCAACCGCGCTGGAGCACTTTCACGATCGGCGATGTGAACCTGCTGCGGCACAAGGCAGGGGACGAAAACCCGAGTTTCGCGCCTGGCGCCGGCTTGCTGCACATTCCGAACTCGGCGCGGCTGATCGAAGGCAAGCGTTTTGGGGTGGAGCTGGATTACGCGGGCAAGCGCGGCACGGTGGAGTTGAAGCCCACGGGCAGCGGGAGCATGGAGATCGTATACTCGGGCGATAAGACGATGACCGCTCATCTTCAGATGTTGCCGCGGATGGGTAAAGAGCTCGTTACTGCGACGGGCAAGCGCCAAACGCTGGATGCCACGCCGCTCCGCTGGACGAGGGCCGAGGCGGGCGAATGGATCGAACTTGCCGGAGTGCGCGTACGGATCCCGAAGGATTCGACGGTAATCTGGCCGGTGGTGCCCCACGATCCTTATAAGAAGGATGGCAGAGCCGAACCCGATCAGGGGCGCATCGTCATCGACATGCCGCTCGCCGCTTCGGGCGAAGCGCGTGTGGCGATCACGATCCGCTGAAATCCGGCCCGGCGAATTGGTAGAGACTACCTGGCTTTGCGGTAGGCTTCGTCCAGGATCTGGATCACGTGTAGAACGCGCTGGCCGTGACCATGTATGCGTACGCCGGCCTCGAGCTGCAGCATGCAGCCGGTGTTGGACGCGGCGATGAGGGTGGCGCCGGTCGCGTTGACGTCCTCCATCTTCTTCTCCAGAACCGCCATGGCCATCTCATGCTGCACGATGTTATAAACGCCGGCGCTGCCGCAACACTGATCCGAAAGCCGCATCTCGCGCAACTTGAGCCCCGGCACTTCGCCCAGCAGCTTGCGCGGAGCCGAGCGTACCTTCTGGCCGTGGGCTAAGTGGCAGGAATCCTGGTATGTGACCATCTCGTCGATGCGACCCATCGCTGGATTCAGCTCGATACCGGCGAGGAATTCGTTGACGTCCATCAGGCGGGCGCGGAACTGGCGGGCTTTTTCGGCGTAAGCCGGATCGTTCGCGAGCAGCTCCGGGTACTCCTTGAGCGTTGAGCCACAGCCGCCGGCGTTGTTGAGGATCACGTCGTAGTCGCCGGCGAGGAAGACGTCTATGTTGCGCCGCGCGAGTTCCCGGGCCTTCTCCAGTTGGCCGACATGGGCGTGCAGCGCGCCGCAGCAGCCTTGGCCATCGGGGACGACAACTTCACATCCGTTCTTTTGCAGGACGCGCACGGTGGCTTCATTCAGCCGGGCGAAACACACATTCGCGATACAACCCGCGAGGAAGCCAACCTTGTAGCGGCGCTGCCCCTCGGCCGGAAACGTCTTGCCGATATGGCGGAAGAAGAACGGCCATTCGGCGTGAGGCGTGAGGCGCTCGAGCTTCCCCAGCTTGCCGAACAGCTTCAATATGCCCGTGGCTCGTGTGAGCCGCTGCAATCCCGTCGCCTGATAGATGTAAATCAGCACACCGGCAATCGAGAGCAGCGCCGGGGAAAGTACTAGGTGGTTGAACAGGAAGTTGCGCAGGAGGCGCACAGGCAGGGCGCGGTGACATTGTGCCTCGATTTGTGCGCGCGCCCCTTCGATCAGACGCCCATAGGAAACGCCGCTCGGGCAAGCGCTTTCGCACGCCCGGCAGGCCAGGCAGAGTCCGATGTGTTCGATGTAGGAAGGGCCGACTGGGGCGGAGCCGCCGGCGACCTGAACCATCTGATAAATGCGTCCGCGCGGGGAGTCCATCTCCAAGCCAAGTTCGCGGAAAGTAGGGCAGGCGTAAAGGCATAGGCCGCAATGGATGCAACGGTCCAGATCGATGCGCGCTGGGGCGTGTACGTTCGCGGGGCTAGATGCGGCCATACAGTCTCCCCGGGTTGAGATGATTCTGCGGATCGAAGAGTTTCTTCACCCCGCGCATCAGCTCGAAGTCGCCGCCCGGCTGGGGCCAGAGGGAGAGCGACGCTTTGCCCTTGGCCGAAGTGGCTTCAACTACGGCCTTCCAGCCGCGCGTCTGAGCCTCGGCAAGCCAAGCCGCGGCGTCGCCGGGCGCGTCGAAGCAGGCGTAGACAATGCCGTTGCCTGCGCGAGCGAGCCCGGCGACGTTGAGCGAATCCAGCACTTCGCCGAGGCGGGGTAGCTTCGTCGAGATACGGACGACGGTGGCCTCCTCGTTTTCGGCAAGAACGCTCGGGACGAACTCTTCGATCCTCCGCCACAGCGACGTTTCCCGGTCGCCTTCGAAAACTGTCGCTCCCGGCAGTTCCTTGCGGTAGCGCGCCACTACCGCCGAACAGCCTTCGGCGCGCAGGAAGACGACCACTCCGTCGAATCCGAGGCGCCGCGCGGCGAGCCCGTTGGCTAAATCCAAGGCCACCGGCTGGAGCGGACTGGCGAGGATCCGGTCGCGTTCGGCCATGGCCTCGGCGAGGGAAGCGAATTGAAACACGAAAGTCGCGGCGCAGGGCTGCACCGGAGCCAACTTGAAGTTCACGACTGCGATGGCGGTCAGCGTGCCGAACGAACCGATCATGAGCTTGGCCATGTCCAGGCCCGCGACATTTTTTACTACCATGCCGCCGGACTGCACCAGCTTGCCTTCGAGCGTGGCGAACTTCATGCCGATGACCATGTCGCGTGCGGTGCCGTATGCGCGCCGGCGCGGCCCGCTCGAGTTGGCGGCAACAACGCCGCCGACGGTCGCATCGGAGGAGAACGGCGGATCGAGCGGGAGCTGTACCTGATGGCCGGCGAGCAGCGTGCGTAAATCGGCGAAGCGCACGCCGGACTCCACGCTGATGGTGAGGTCCCGCGGTTCGAACTTCAGCACGCGATTGAGCGCGGAAGTGGTTATGACGACTGGCGCCTCGGCGATGGGTCCACCCAGGCGCGTCTTTGAGAAATCTCCGCCCAGTTGAATGACGTTGGCGGCCTCCGCCGCTTCGCGCAATGCGGCGGCGAGTTCGGATTCATTCTGCGGCTTTATCATCTCCAAGCAAACACAAAACGACTACTCTATCATGTGATCAATATGCACAGACGCGATGTCATTTCGTTGCTGGGCGCCGCGGGTGCCTCAGCCGCTATTCCGCCGGTGCAGGCAGGCGCCGCTCCGGCATGGCCATTCGACAAGACTGTGGAGCGAAACCGCTGGACGGAAATCAGAGCCGACGGTTTTCGCGAGCGTGTCTACGGCTGCGTGTTCGACGGCGACTGGCTGCAGGCGGGTGTGCCGCTGGGCGGCCTGGGCACCGGCTACATGACCATCGAGGGCACGGGGAAGCTGGGGTTCCAGTCGATCTACAACGACCTGGTTCCGCCCAAGAAGCATTTCGCCGACTGGCTGACCGTGGAGGCGGGGACACGCCACGTGCCGCTGTCGGCGGCACACATCGCTTACTGGGGCCACCACCCCGTGGCCGACGTTACGGCGGATTTCGGGGAACTACCCCTCAGCCTCGGACTTCGGGCGTTTTCGCCGCTGATACCGGGCGATCGCGCGGTATCGAATACGCCGGTGGCGTTGTTCGAACTCGAGTTACGCAACACATCCAACGCGGCGCTCAGACTGACGCTGCACTTGCGGTTTCCCCCTCCGACGCCGAAGGGCACTATCGCCGTGAGAGGGGAAGGCGCAGTGGCAAACGATGCACAGCCGAACGAGGCTCGCGTCACCGTAGACGTCCCGGCAGAAAGCGCGGTGCGCAAGCGCTTCGCCGTGGCGTGGTATGCGCCTGTCTGGAGGGACAGTTCGAGCGAGCCGCATCGCAACCGCTACTCGCAGCGGTTTGGCAATGCTGCAGAGGCCGCCGGGGCTGGGCTCAAGAATTTCGATGTCTGGCTGCGGCGCGTGCTGGCCTGGCAGGCGGTGATCTACGAATCCAGCCTGCCCAACTGGTTGCGCGACTGGTTGGTGCAGAGCCTTTACAGTCTGACCAAGAATTCCGTGTGGATCGCGCGGACGCGCAAGGACGAATGGTGGGGCGAGGACGGCTGGTTCACGCACAGCGAGAGCCACACAGGCTGCCCCATCGTGGAGACCATGGTCTGCCGGATGCACGGGCATTTCCCGCTGCTGTTCCTGTACCCGGAACTCGAAGAGACCACCCTCGCCGCCTTCCGGCATTTTCAAATTTCAGATGGGGAGATCCCCTTCTCATTCGGCGCACCCACGAGCATGCGCGATTCGCGCTTCCATTGCCAGCATCCGCTGAATTCCGGCCAGTACGTGCAGATGATCCTGCGCCAGTACCTGCGCACGGGCGACAAGCGGCAACTGGCGCGGTTCTTCGATTCGGTGAAGCGCGCGGTGCGCTATCAGTATTCGCTCGACGACGACAGCACCGGCCTGGTACACGATCAGGCGCACGTCTCGCCTGGAGAAGCCTGGCCCGCCAACCAGTTTTACGACGTCTGGCCCTGGGAAGGCGTGTCCTGCTACGTGTCCGGCACATGGATGGCCACGCTAGCCGCAGGCAAAGCGCTGGCCGAGGCGGCGGGTGACAGCGCGTTTGCGAGTGAGTGCTCCGCACGGCTCGGCAAGGCGCAGCGCACCTTTGAG
>JAJFUV010000188.1 GCA_021372245.1 Terriglobales bacterium | reverse complement strand
CCGAAGCCCAGGACCGCACCGCCAGCGAGCGCCGAAACCGTGGCGCGAACCTTGCCCGCTGCAAGCAGGTTTTTGACAACCACCAGCTTGCAGCGCGGCGTCCGCTTCTCTATGGAGCCAGATTAATCTACTTGGTTATATGTGGCAAGTAGGTGAATGCGCGCGCCTACGTGGTTTTCTTCTTCGCCGCAGTCTTTCGTATTGCGCCGGACTTCTTTGTAGCAGGTGTCGTGCCCTGGTTGAGCAGCGGTCCGATGATGCCGCGCAGCACCTTCTCTTCGTCTTTGAAGAACTCGTCGTCCTCTCCGCCGCGGAGCGCGCGCACTATTCCCTTGCGGTCGATGATCATCACCTGCGGTACAAGCAAGCGGATTTGCGGGGGGTGCTCCATGAATGCCACTGCCGCGTTGTACTCGCTGTAGCCCACGGGGTAGGAAGCGCCGGTCTCGGCTACAAATCCCGGCAATCCTAATTTCGCCATGGGGTCGATGGCCACGCCGATACACCGCAACCCCTTCGGGCCCCACTCATTCTGTAGTCTCGTCAGCACCTTGGAGGCTGCTTTGCAGTGGGGACATGTGGTGAGGAGAAACTCGATGGCGACCACCTTGCCGCGCATGCTGCTCACCAGTATCTGGCTGTCGTCCATCATGCGGATGGAGAACTCGGGCGCGGGGCGCGGAATATTGCCGGCCTGAGCCAGCGGAATCACGGTCAACAGGGGCAGTACGGCGGCGAGAAAGCGGCGAGTCAAAGGTCCTCCTCCTTATGCACATCAGTTTACCGCACGGCGGTGGCTTCTTCGGCCGATTGCATACCTTCCAGTGATGAGACGCGCGAGTCCGACAAACGTAACACGAAGTAACCATCATCGCCGCGGCCCGAAAGCACGCCAGGAGTTTCAGAACTGGTTTCCATTTTCTTCCACTTCTTCTTCAGGATCTTTGCGTAGGAAGCCATAAAGCGCCTGGCCGACTCTGCGGTGTCCCAATCGGAGGCATAGGAGAGTACGGTGCCCCGGCGGTCCTTGCGCTCCCAGAGTTGATAAGAGCCTCCCCGCCAATGCGCGGCGAGTTCCGGCGCCTCCGCTTGCATCCCAAACTGCCGCAGCAGGATCAGGTGATCCAGTTCTCCGAGGGTGCCTTCAGTGAGAAGCTTGTAATCCTTCGCCCGCGGGGGCTTCGGCGCTTGGGTCGTCGTAGACTCCAGATTCGCAAAGTACTTCTCCGGATGCAGGATTTGCTGCGCGGAGGACGGCGGGCGGCGGAAGACCTCGCTGAATCCCTCTTGGCCCAGTCTCTCTAAAACGGCATGCTGGAACAGCAGGCCATAGGTATAAGGGAACAGCATGGTTTCCTTTATATACAGCGGCGCCGCGTCGAAGACGGGGAACTGGCCGGCGGAAAGTTCCTCCGTGCGGCGAACCATATCGGCCATCCCGTGGGACCCTTTGAGCGACTGCCCCATCTGCCGCGCCATGTATTCCGACATGAGCCACGCGGCCTGGCCTTCCATTACCGCCATGCGCGCCAGAGAACTGTCGTCGTTCGTACTGCCTTTGCGGATGTACTTCTCCAGGCGGAAGTGCTGGTCGGCCAGCGCGTGCGCCAGTTCGTGCACCAGTGCTACGCGCTGCAAATCTCCCGGAGCCGACTCCAGCACGAACAACTTCTTTTTCCGGAAATCGTAAAATGCCGCTGCCTGCTCCGTGAACAAGTCGATCGTATTGCTAGCCAGATCGAAATCCGCCGGAACAAAGCCGAACTTCTTCAGCACCAACTCTTCGGCGCGGATCTCTTCGGGCGACATCTCTTCTTTCAGCCGGTCCCGCAGGAACTTGTTCACCTCCGGCTTTGTGATGGGCGCGTACTCCACCTTCTTGAGGAACTTCAGGCCGGTGATACGGGTCAGTTCGGTCGTGATCTCGTTGATCTGCCCGAACAGGGCGCTGTTCTGATCGCTTTGCGCGCTCGCCGGGGCAAGTGTCGCCGCCATGGCCATCAAGGGAATCAGGATGCGTGACATGAGTGCCTAAACCTTAACGATAACTGCGCTACAATGTTACTTTCCACTCTAGGAAGAGACTGAGGAGAACCATTTTGGCCGACGAGAAACTCTACAAAGCGGAATATGTGGGTAGCGGGACGTTCATTATTTCCAAACCGAAGCGCAACCGCCGCAAAGCAAGGCAGGCGCGCGTACGCTGCCCGCAGCGCGGCGCCCGCAAGTAGTTCCATCGTTAGCAGCGAGCCGCCGCAGTTTCGGTGGTGGCCCAATCACTCGGCCAAGAGACGGTAGCCGACGCCTGGTTCAGTCAGAAGGTGGCGAGGACGCGCCGGTTCCGTTTCCAATTTGCGCCGTAACTGGGCCATATACACGCGCAGGTACTGAGCCTCTTCAGTGTGGTTGGGACCCCAGACTTCCGACAGTAATTGACGCTGCGTGAGTACTTTGCCTGCGTGACGGATCAGTGTCTGCAGCAACCGGTACTCGATGGGTGTCAAGTGTACTTCCTTACCCTGGACAAGAACCAGTCGTTTGTCCAGGTCCACTTCGATCTCTCCAGTGCGAAACACCGTTCCGGCTACCTGGTCTCCCGCCGGCGCGGAGCGCCGCAACGTGGCACGGATGCGAGCCAACAGTTCGCCCACCGCAAACGGTTTGCTGACGTAGTCGTCCGCGCCTTCGTCGAGCGCCTGGATCTTGTCTTTCTCCTGTCCGCGGGCCGAGAGCACAACGATGGGTACACGACTCCATTCCCGGACGTTCCGGATTACTTCTAGTCCGTCACGGTCAGGCAAACCGAGATCGAGCAACACCAGATCCGGCTGTCTTGCTGCGGTCTGCGCAAGCCCCTCTTGCGCTGTCAGGGCTTCGTGGTAACGGTACTGCTCTGCTATCAGCGCGGCACGGAGGAACCGGCGGATCTGCGGGTCATCCTCGATCACCAGAATTTCGGGCCGAACTGGATCGCTCATCGCACCTCCGATTCAAGGGCCGGGTCTGCCTCCGGCGGAGTACCGCCGATGGGGATGCGCAGCCGCATAATTGCTCCGCCGCCCGCTCGATTTGCCGCTTCGATAGTACCGGCATGTGCAGTCACGATTGCCTGGCAAATCGCCAGCCCGAGTCCCGCTCCACGCACGCTTTTGTTCTGGCCACGATAGAACTTCTCGAAGACACGGGTCTGTTCACCTTCGGCGAACCCAGGCCCGCGGTCCATCACTTCGACTACGACTTCGGATCCTTCCGCACGAGCCTCGACTTCGATGGGAGACCCCGCCGGCGTGTACTTCGCTGCGTTTTCCAGAAGATTGATGAACACTTGTTCAAGCAGTACATCATCCACGGCGACCAACGGTAAGTTCACGGGCAGCCGCGTTTCAACCGGCCGGCCGCGAAGCAAGCGTTCCACGCGGTTCAGGGCGGCTCCGATGATTTCCTCCAGTGGATGCCAGTCGCGCCGCACTTCCACCGATCCAGCCTCCAGCCGCGTCATTTCCAGCAGGTTGTTCACCAGGCAGTTTAGCCGCTCGGCCTCGTCAGCGATGCTCTCCAGCAAGTCTCGCCGCGTCGCCGCGTCGAGGTGCTCGCCCTGAGTCAACAAGCTCGTCGCGGCACCAGTAATAGAGGCCATCGGTGTGCGCAGATCGTGTGATACCGCGCTCAACAGGCTGTTGCGCATTTGCTCGGTCTTGACGCGAACCTCAGCCTCGCGAGCCCTCGCAGCCGCAGCTGCCCGCTCCATGGCCGCTGCGGTCTGGCTGGCGAAGATCTCCAACAAGTGACGCTGCTCCGGAGAGGCCGTGATCTTGTCTGTATTGTCGAGCACCGCCATGACGCCCATGACCAGCTGCGACCCCTTTAGGGGCACATAGAGCGCGGAGGCGCCCGGCAGCGTGTCCATGCCCCGGCCGGCGCTCTGGCCGTGATCGAACACCCACTGTGCGATGGCCTCCTCGCTCATCGGGAGCGGAAGCCGATCCGTAGTGCGGCGCCTGAACGAGATGCGGCTATCCTCGGGAAGGAAGATGACCACCTCGGCGCCGAAGACTTCCTTTGTGATTACGGTCGCGATGCGGGCCGCATCGAATGCTCGGGATTCACCCGACAATTCCTTGGTGAGCCGGTAGAGCGCCTGTGTGCGCGCCGCGCGATCCGTCGCATATTCGGTTTGCAGGCGAATCCGCACCGTCAGACTGGCGACGATCATGCTTACCGTCAGCATTCCAGCGAACGTCACCAGGTACTCGTAGTCGGAGACCACGAAAGTGAGATATGGAGGAATACAGAAGAAGTCGAACGCCGCCACGCTCAGTACCGATGAGAAAAATGCCACCCGCCGGCTGGTTCGCATGGCCACAGCCACGACGCCGAGCAGGTAAATCATGACCAGGTTGGTGGGTGTAAGGACGGAGCGCAACGCGGTCGAGAATGCCGTGCAGAGTGCCACAATCGCCGTGGCGAGGGCGTACTCTTTCCATCCCGGGGATTGTCCCCGCGGCGCTCTCAAAGCCATCAATGGCGCGCTTACATCGCCGCTGATAGCGTAAATCTCAATGTCGCCGCTGCCTTCGATCAGCTTGTCGAGAATGGAGCCGCGAAGGATGCGCTTCCACAACGGCCCGGCCTGCTTGCCGATGACGATCTTCGAGACGTTTTTCGCGCGGGCGTATCGCAGCACCGCATCCGCCACCTGGGACCCCTGCAGCGTAACGGTCTCGGCTCCTAATTGCTCGGCCAGCCGCAGGGCGGCCAGTACTCTGTCTCTCACTTCCTGGGGCCGGGAGGCATAGTCCGGCGTCTCGACGAAGGCCACGATCCACTCGGCGTCGAGACGGTCCGCCATGCGTTTGGTGGCGCGGATGAGACGGGCGGAAAACGGACTTGGCCCGATGCAGACGATCAAGCGCTCAGTCACAGGCCACGTAGGCTGAATCGCGTGGCTGCGCCGGTAATCGCGCATCTGTGCGTCAACCCGGTCCGCCGTGCGGCGCAGGGCCATCTCGCGGAGCGCAATCAGGTTCCCCTGGCGGAAGAAGTTCTGCATGGCGCGCTGCGCCTGGTCCGGAATATAGACCTTGCCCTCCTCCATCCGGCGCAGCAGTTCGTTCACGGGTAGATCGACCAGTTCGATTTCGTCCGCCTGGTCGAGCACAGAGTCGGGGATCGTCTCGCGGACCACCACGCTGGTGATTTGCGTGACCACATCATTGAGGCTGTCGAGGTGCTGTACGTTCAACGTCGTGTAGACGTCGATTCCCGCGTCGATCAGCTCCAGCACGTCCTGCCAGCGTTTGACGTGGCGCGAGCCCGGTGCGTTGGCGTGTGCCAGTTCGTCTACCAGCAGCAGCGCGGGCCTTCTGGCGAGTGCTGCGTCCAGGTCGAACTCCTCCAAAAGCGTGTTGCGATAGGTCGTCTGGCGCCGCGGCAGGAGTTCCAGGCCTTCGAGCAAAACTTCCGTTTCCTTGCGTCCGTGAGTTGCGACATAGCCGGCCACCACATCGGTGCCGGCTTTCTTCCTCAGTCTCGCGGCTTCCAGCATCGCGTAGGTCTTGCCCACGCCGGGCGCGAAACCGAAGAATACCTTCAGCCGCCCTCGCGTTCGCTTGCGGTCTTCTTCAGCCACGCGAGCGAGCAGTTCGTCGGGATTCGGGCGCTCAGGAACCATGCCGGAAGCTCTTCGACTCTCCCACGCTTCCCGCTGCCATTCCAGTCATCAGATTAGCAGCTTGTGGCATCAGCCGATCCAAAGCCCGATTCAAGCTCCCCACGTTCACTCTTGGTTCGCCCAGGAAGCCCAATTGCCGTCCTTCGGTGTACTGCTCGATCAGGCGGCGCACCATGCGAGGATCAAGGCCCCGCTCCCGCGCCACGCGCGCGGCCTGATATGCGGCGCCGGCCGGAGAAATGTGCGGGTCCAGGCCGCTCGCAGAGGCGGTCAATAGGTCGATCGGAATTGGCAGCCGGTGTTGCGGGTCCACCTTCCGCAGGGCCTCACGCCGGGCGTCCATGGCCTTCTTCAAATCTGGATTCAATGGCCCGAAATTCGATCCTGTCGACACGGCAGCGTTGTATGGCCCCGGGGTGGTGGCCGAAGGACGCGGCCAGAAGTACTTCGGGTCCTCGGTCCAGCGCCCGATCAAAGCCGATCCGTCGATCCGGCCGCCTTTGTACACCAGACTCCCATTGGCTTGCCAGGGGAACAACGATTGCGCAATGCCGGTCATCGCCAGCGGGTAAAGTAGTCCCGTCAGCAAGGTGAACAGGAGCAACATGCCCGCAGCAGTCCTTATCGTCGTCACATCCACCTCCATCCGGCGATGATCATGTCGATCACCTTGATGCCGGCAAACGGCAGAAGCACCCCTCCCAGCCCATAGATCAGCACGTTTCGCTTCAGCAATTCCGCAGCGCTCGCGGGACGGTATTTTATGCCGCGGAGCGCCAGCGGAATCAGCGCGATGATAATCAACGCGTTGAAGATCACGGCCGACAAGATCGCACTTTCCGGCGTCGCCAGGTGCATCACGTTCAGTGCCTTCAGTTCGGGATACGTGGTGGCGAAGACGGCCGGAATGATGGCGAAGTACTTGGCCACGTCATTGGCGACCGAGAACGTCGTGAGGGCCCCACGGGTCATGAGCATCTGTTTGCCAATCTCGACGATTTCGAGGAGTTTGGTGGGGTTCGAATCCAGATCCACCATGTTGCCGGCTTCCTTCGCCGCCTGCGTGCCGGTGTTCATCGCCACGGCCACGTCGGCCTGCGCAAGAGCCGGCGCGTCGTTAGTACCGTCGCCGGTCATGGCAACCAGGTGCCCCTCAGCCTGCCGTTCCCGGATCAACGCGAGTTTGCGCTCTGGTGTGGCTTCCGCCAGGTAGGTGTCCACACCCGCCTCGGCGGCGATGGCGGCAGCGGTCAGCGGGTTGTCTCCCGTGATCATTACGGTTTTAATGCCTGCACGGCGCAGGTCGATGAACCGCTCTTTGATGCCGCCCTTGACGATGTCCTTCAGTTGAATGACGCCGAGCACCCGCGCGCCCTCCGCCACTACCAGAGGAGTTCCGCCTTCCCGGGCCACGGTTTCGACCTGTTGACGAACCTCCGGCGGAAAGTGACCGCCCAGCGAGTTGGCCTGTGCTTCAATGGCGTCGGCGGAGCCCTTACGGATCTTCCGTCCATCCAGGTCTACTCCGCTCATGCGAGTGCGCGCGGTAAACGGAACGAAGTGGGCGCCCAGGGCATGCAGATCGCGCTCCCGAAGCTGGAACTTCTCCTTCGCCAGGACGACCACGCTGCGCCCTTCGGGCGTTTCATCGGCCAGCGAGGCTAACTGTGCCGCGTCGGCAAGTTGCCTTTCCGTGACCCCGGCGGCCGGCAGGAAGGCCGTTGCCTGCCGGTTGCCGAGCGTGATGGTTCCGGTCTTGTCGAGCAGCAGCACGTCCACGTCGCCCGCCGCTTCCACGGCCCGTCCCGACATGGCCAGCACGTTCGCTTGCAACATGCGGTCCATACCGGCGATGCCGATGGCCGACAGCAGAGCGCCGATTGTAGTGGGAATCAGACACACCAGGAGTGCCACCAGAGCAGTAACGCTCACTGGCATGCCCTTGCCGGCCTCGCGTACGGCGAAAACCGAAAACGGCTCGAGCGTCACAGTGGCGAGCAGAAAGACGATGGTGAGCGCCGCGAGCAAGATGTTCAACGCGATCTCGTTGGGCGTCTTCTGACGCTTGGCGCCTTCGACCATGGAGATCATGCGCTCCAGAAAGCTCGTGCCAGGTTCGGCCGTCACACGCACCACCAGCCAGTCCGAAAGCACACGCGTGCCCCCGGTGACACTCGATCGATCTCCGCCGCTTTCCCGGATCACCGGAGCACTTTCGCCGGTGATGGCACTCTCGTCTACCGAAGCGGCGCCTTCGACCACTTCTCCGTCCATCGGGATGATGTCTCCCGCTTCCACCAGGACCACATTCCCTTTGCGCAGCGACGCGCCGCCAATTAACTTGTAACGCGCTCCATACCGGGGCTCGTCGAGCAGCTTGGCGGCGACGTCGCGCCGGCTCTTGCGCAAAGTCTCGGCTTGCGCCTTGCCGCGTCCTTCGGCCATGGCCTCGGCGAAGTTGGCGAACAGCACCGTGAACCATAGCCAGGCGCTTACGGCGAAAATGAAGGCAGCCGGCGCTTCGCTCCGGCTTCCCAGCGCCTCAAAGCCGAGCGCAGTCGTCAGCACGCTTCCCACAAGCACGACGAACATCACTGGATTGCGAATCTGATGCCGGGGATCGAGCTTGCGGAACGAATCGACCAGCGCTTGCCCCAGAATGCGACGTTCGAACAAAGCGCGCGAACGCCGGTGTTGCCTGTTCATCGGATAGCCTCCACGATGGGGCCGAGCGCTACGGCCGGAATGTAAGCCAGCGCACCCACCAACACCACCACGCTGGCAAGCAGCGCCACGAATAGGGGGGTGTGCGTCGGCAACGTACCCGCGCTCGCCGGTATGATCTTCTTGCGCGCCAGAGAACCGGCCATGGCTAGCACCGGCAAGGCCACCGCGTAGCGCGACAGGAGCATGGCGATCGCGCCCGTGATGTTCACCAGCGGAATGTTCGCGTTATAGCCGGCGAACGCGCTGCCGTTGTTGTTCCCCATTGACGTGAACGCGTACAGGATTTCGTTGAATCCGTGCGCGCCCCGGTTCGCAAGTCCGGCCAGCGCCGAGGGCGAGATCACGGCGATGGCCGTGCCCACCAGCACGGCGAGCGGCGAGACCAGGATGGCGATCGAGGCCATCTTCATCTCGTAGGCTTCGATTTTCTTGCCGAGATACTCCGGCGTGCGTCCAACCATCAATCCGGCGAGGAAAACGGCGACGATGGCGAAGAGTACCATGCCGTAAAGGCCCGAGCCTACGCCGCCGAACACTACCTCGCTGAGCTGCATCAGGAATAGAGGAATCAGGCCGCCTAAGGGCGTGAAAGAGTCGTGCATCGCGTTGACACTGCCGTTGGACGCGGCCGTCGTCGCGGCGGCCCACATCGCGGAATCGACGGTTCCGAAGCGGACTTCCTTGCCCTCCATGTTGCCGTTCTCGAACCCGACCTCCAGCCACAAAAGCGGGACGAAGATAACCAGCATGGCGGCCGCCAGCGCCCAACCCTGCCGCGTGTCGCGCAACATTCGGCCGAATGTGTAACAGAGTGCTGCGGGGATAAGCAGGATGGACAACATCTCGAGGAAGTTTGCGAGCGGTGTGGGGTTCTCGAACGGGTGTGCCGAGTTCGTGCTGAAGAAGCCGCCGCCGTTGGTGCCGAGCTGCTTGATGGCGACCTGCGACGCCGCCGGACCCATAGGCAGCACCTGTCCACTGGCGTCCATCCGAAGGTAATCGTGCGTGTTCTGAATGACGCCCTGCGACACCAGCAGGAGCGCCAGAACAACAGACAGCGGCAGGAGTACGTAGAGTACGGAGCGCGTAAGGTCAACCCAGAAGTTGCCGATGGCGTTTGCCATGCGGGAAGCAAGACCGCGCGCCAGCGCCACCATAACTGCCATTCCCGTTGCGGCGCTGACGAAGTTCTGGACGGTCAGCCCCAGCATCTGGACGAAGTATCCCAACGTGGCCTCCCCGCTGTAGTTTTGCCAGTTGGTGTTGGTCACAAAGCTCACTGCGATATTGAATGCGGTATGCGGCGCGACAGCGGGAAAGCCGCGCGGATTCCAGGGCAGCGCATTCTGCAGTCGAAGCATGGCATAAACCGCCAGCAACCCGAGACCGTTGAACCACAGCAGCGATTTGGCGTATTCGCGCCAGGTCATGGAAGCTTCCGGGCGGACGCCGCAGGTCCGGTAGAGCAGCCTTTCGAGCGGTCCCAGGATGCGGGTAGCCCACGTTGGGCCGCCTTCGTAAACATCGGCCATGTAGCGCCCCAGCGGCTTCATAGACACCAGCAGCGCCGTCAGGAATACGCCCATCTGCAGGATCGCGTTGCCCGTCATGAGAAGAGCTCCGGCTTGAGCAGCGCGACGAAGAGGTAGATCAGCAGCCCCGCCGCCAGGACGAGGCAAATCACGTCCATCATATGCATCTACTCCGCGAGCCCAATCGTTCCTGCCCGCTAAGTCGATGCTATCGATGAAACAATAAGGGCCGAGTTAAAACCCGGCCCGAAACTGCAAAGAAAGTATAAAGAACCGCGTTCTACTTGGTGGGTCTGCCCGCGGTCCAAAGGATCGCGTTTCGCACCAGCCGCCTGTAGCCCGGGTTAGTGTGCACCAAGTGATCGTGGCCCATCATGGTCGCAAAGACCCTGGACTTCTCATAGGCGCTCACCCACGCCATCGGCCCTTCGGCGTACGGGTGTTCTGTTTTCATGAGGATGGTGTTCGTTGGCGAAACCCACACCTGCTTGTAGGTCTCCTCAATCATGTGCAGCGGCCCCACTCCCTGGAGGATGGGGTGTGTGCCCACCTGTTGAACGAACACCTCCTGATTGAGTTTGTACAGTGACCTTGGCTGGTCACCCATCGGTGCAACCATGTAGTGCACGCCGACAACTTCTTTCCACCACCACTCCCAGTTGTTGAAGTCCGCGATCGCATGATGCAGCACCACAAGACCCTTGCCGCTCTCTACGAATTCACGCAGGGCCTGCTTCTGATCCTCGGGGATCTCCTGGATCAGGTCATACAAGACCAGAACGTCGTACTTCTTCGTCAAGCCTTTGCGGGTATAGGCGAACGGATGGGGATCCACTGTGACCGCCATCTCCGGATAGCCTTCAAACAGGCTGTAGAAACTGGGGTCGTGGGCGTGCCCTCCGGTCACCACCAGTACGCGCACCGCGTCGGCGTTGGGGGCCTCCTTCGGCCAGGTGGCGGGCAACGTTACGTTGCCGGTGGCGGCCCATTCCGAGCCGCGGCTGAAAGTCACCTTAAAACCTTCCTCCATCAGTGCCATCAGGTCGTGGCCCAGGGCGGTGTGGAAGACGCGGCCCTTGCCATAATCCACGGTCCAGAGAATGGGCTCGTCCTTGCCGCTGCCATTCATCTCCTTTGCGTTGAAGGCCGTGCCTATGACCTTCGCGCCCGGGCGCATCCCGAACCCGAAATACAATTCGTCGTTGGCGTAAAAGCCCTGCTCCAATCCTTTCCCGATGGGATGATCCGGTACGGTGAACTTCACTTTGAAGATGTGCCGCCTGCCGTGTCCTGTGCGCGGCGGGCCGGGGGTCCACACGGCGCCCACCATGTCGCCGTATTCGGTCCATGGTGGCTCTGTGAAACCCGCGCTCGTCATGTGGTCGCCCAGCACCGGCATAACGCCGAAGCTGTAGTCGGCCGCGTGCACGATCACGAGTCCCTTGCCGCTCTTGACGAAATCCACCAGCGCCTTTTCGGCCGTCTCGCCCCAGCGCGGACCGCAGTAATCCGACACCACCACGTCATAGGCAGCCAGAGTTGCCGAGGTCATGCCGGTGGGTTCCTCGGTGACCCGCACGTCGAAGCGGCCGCTGTCCACCAACAGCTTGCGCAAGTATGGCGTCGTGATCCGCCATTCGTGGTTATTCCGGCCCGAAAGTATCAAGGCCCGGATCTTCCCCGGCTGGAACAGGCGCGCGTTGTTCTGCGCCGGCAGGGCCGCGCACCCCGCAGCCAGCAAAGCCGCGAGCGCAATCATGGTACGCATTCGGAGATGCATCTGAAACTCCTGTGGCTAACCGTTGATCAGCTTGGTCAGGTGCGCGAGGCTGCGTTCGGCTTGGGCGGGCGTTCCGCATTCGACGCTCAGCGCGCCGTCGAAACCGATGTCCTTCAGGATGCCGATCACCTTGGCCCAATCGACGACGCCGTCGCCACAGGCGCATCCCACGGGTGTTCCGGTGACCACGCCGCGCTCCTTGTCCGACTGCTGAATGCTGATGTCCTTGGCGTGCATGTGGACCAGCAGCTTGCCCACGGTCTTCAACCCTTGGTATGGATCGGCGCCGCCCAGCCAGGCATTGCCTGTGTCGTAGTTGACGCGCAGCATCGGCGACTTTACTAGCGTCGCGATGCGCATCAAGCCTTCGGTGGTCTTGGTGATGATCTGGTGCGGTTCGATGCCGATGGAGATCCCGTAGCGCTCCGCAATCATGCACACGCGGGTCAGCGTGTACTTCATCACATCGAAGACTTCTTCCATGGGCACCCAGGAAGGTTTAATGCCTTCGTCGCTAGTCAGCACCGGGGCACCCACCACCTTGGCGAAGCGGATGGCCTGTTCCATGTAGGGAATCGCAATCTCCGGCCGCATCAGCGGAGCGTGCGAGCTCAGTGCGGTTGGCTTGATCCCGTACTGATCCAGGATGTCCTTCATCTCATATGGATCGTTCTGCATGGAGAACGAATGGTAGTAGCCGCCTCCGCTGAGCAACTCATAGCCGCTATGCACCAGCGGTTCGCAATACTTGTAGCCGATCTCGGCGGCTCTCGCCACGCCTTCGGCAAACGACTTGTCCTCGCAACGGATGAACTCCATGTTCACGCCGACTTGGATCGCCATGGTTTTCGTACCTCTCTAAAGGTTTGGTAAGATGCCTCATCCATGATAATCGCAGGGCGGCACCTTTTGGGGCGCCGGCTTGCGAAGGAGGATATACATGCCACGAATTCTGCTGCTGATAGCTTTAGCAACCCTGGTCGTTAGTGCCGCAACGAAGGAAGAGCTTCTGCAGGCCGACCGCGAATTCGGGAAAGCGGTCGCCGCGCGTGGAGTGGACGGCTGGGTGGACTGCTTCGCCGAGGATGGCAAGATGTTCCCGGCCGGCGGGGATGTAGTCGAAGGCAAGAAAGCGATCCGCGAGCTGATGACCGCCCGCTTTGCGCAGCCGGGATTCTCATTGCACTGGACCCCGCTGGGCGCGGAACTCGCGCGCTCGGGCGATTTCGGTTACACGTACGGCATCTCAGAATCGCGATTCACCGGTAAGGACGGCAAGACAATCGTTGCCACCGGCAAGTACATAACGGTCTGGAGAAAAGGGAAGGACGGCGCCTGGAAAGTTGTCGCCGACATCGGCAACGCCGCGCCGCGCAAGCCGTCGAACTAGACCGCCGCGATCCTCCCCTGCAATTGGGCCAGAATCGCCGCGATGGAGTCCTCGATAGACTGCTCGCCGCTCACCACCACGTCCGCGAAGCGCTCGGTGGGCCGGATGTAGGTCTCGGCGCTCGGACGCACGGTCAGTTCGTATTGTTCGCGCACGCTTTGAGGCGTTCGCCCACGTTCAGCGACGTCCCTTGCCAGTCGTCTCTCGAAACAGGTATCCTGCGCCGTTGTCACAAACACCTTCGTGTCCAGGGCTCCTCGCACCTCTTCCCAATAGAGCGTGAACAGGCCTTCCACGATCACGAATTCACGCGGTTCGACGCGACGGCCCCCCGGTTTGCGCGTGTGGCACGTGAAATCGTAGATCGGTTCCTCGATCGCCTTCCCGGCACGCAACCGTCCCAGGTGATTGAAAAGCAATTCCCATTCCAGGGCGGCCGGCAGGTCGAAGTTTGACTTGCGGCGCTCCTCCAACGGCAGGTCGTCCATCGGCCGGTAGTAACTGTCCAGAGTCATGACGGACGCGCCGCCCAGTTGTTGGGCCAAACGGTTGGCCAGTTCCGATTTTCCTGCGCCGGAAGGTCCGGCGATACCTACGATGTGGGGCTTCACTTGATAAACCGCCATTGTCGCACAGGGCCGCGCATATGACTTCGCGGCCGTGCCGGTGTCTGTACACTGAAGAAAACTCATGAAAGGCCTCGACCTCTACCATAAAGCGCGAACCCGCATCCCGGGCGCTACGCAACTTCTGTCAAAACGCCCGGAGATGCACGCTCCGGAGCAGTGGCCGCCATACTATGCGCGGGCCAAGGGCGCGGAGGTCTGGGACTTGGATGGCCGCAAGTTCGTCGATATGTCGTACGCGGGCATCGGCTCCTGCATTCTAGGCTATGCGGATGCGGATATCGACGACGCCGTCCGCGCGGCGATCGATGCGGGCTCGATGTGCACGCTCAATGCGCCCGAGGAAGTCGAACTGGCCGATCTGCTTTGCGAATTGCACCCCTGGGCGGACAAGGTGCGCTATGCGCGATGTGGCGGCGAGGCCATGGCCGTGGCGGTGCGCATCGCACGGGCGCGCACGGGCAGGGAAAAGGTCGCCTTCTGCGGATATCACGGCTGGCACGATTGGTACTTGGCCGCGAATCTTCCGCAGGGAGACGCCTTGGATGGGCACCTGCTTTCGGGCCTTGCGCCGGCCGGCGTCCCGGCGTCTCTCAGCGGCACGGCATTGCCGTTCCATTACAACCGGCTCGATGAGCTCGAACGGATCGTCGCGGCAAACCGTGGGGAACTCGCCGCCATCGTGATGGAGCCGGTCCGGAACAACGAGCCGGTCGCCGGATTCCTGGAATCGGTGCGCGCTCTGGCAAATGACACAGGTGCCGTCCTGGTCTTCGACGAGGTAACGGCCGCCTTCCGCGCGACGAACGGCGGCATCCACCTGCGCTACGGCGTCTCCCCGGACATCGCCGTTTTCGCCAAGGCAATTTCGAACGGCTATCCCATGGCCGCCATCATCGGGCGCGGCGATGTCATGAGCGCGGCCGAAGGCAGCTTCATCAGCAGCACGTATTGGACCGAGAGAATCGGGCCCACCGCCGCGCTGGCGACCATCCGTAAGCACCGTGAGCGCGACGTCGTGCGGCATCTTGAGAAGATGGGCCGCCTGGTGCAGGAAGGCTGGCGCTCAGCGGCCGAACGCGCGGGTTTGCCTGTCACCGTTTCGGGTATGCCGGCGCTCTCGCATTTCAGCATCAACCTGGCAAACGCGCAGGCCGTGCGCACGTTGTTCACGCAGATGATGTTGGACCGCGGCTTCCTGGCCACCAACGCCTTCTACGCGATGTACGCGCACTCAACCGCCCAGGTGGAACAGTACGTGGCTGCAGTTCAGGAGGTGTTCCGCGAGTTGGCCACCGCCGTCGAATGCAACGGGGTCGACCGGTTGCTGCGCGGCCCCGTGGCGCACGCCGGATTCTATCGGCTGACTTGAGAGCGCCCCGTTCAGGCTCGCGCCGGATCTCCTCGCTCGGGGTCTAGACCCAGCTCGATGACAGCGCGTGCCGCGCGTCCGGCATCGAACTTGCCTTCCCGGGCCAAGCTCGCCAGCGTCGCCGCCGCGATCGACTCGGCGTTCACCTCGAAGTGCCGCCGGAGGAACTGGCGGTTGTCGCTGCGGCCGAAACCATCGGTGCCCAGGCTCACCAGGCGTCCCGCGAGCCACGGCGCGATTTGGTCCGGAACGATCTTCATATAATCGGTGGCGGCGATGCACGGGCCTTCGGCGCCTTCCAGCGCTTCGAGCACATACGGACGCCGCGCGGGCAGCGCCGGGTGCAGCCGGTTCCAACGCTCCACCGCTAAGGCTTCGCGGCGTAACTGATTGTAGCTGGTGGCGCTCCATACGTCGGCAGCTATGCCGTACCGGTCCGCCAAAATGAGCTGCGCGCGCAGAGCTTCATTCAGGATCGAGCCGCTTCCGAATAGCTGCGCCTGCGCCTTACCGCCCACCGCGGCCCGAAGCTTGTAAAGGCCCCTCAGGATGCCTTCTTCAGTGCCCGTGGGCATGGGCGGTTGCGCGTAGTTTTCGTTGCCCACCGTGATGTAGTAGAAGCAGTCCTCATTCTGCTCGTACATCCTCCGGATGCCTTCCCGGACGATGACAGCCACCTCGTAGGCGTACGCCGGATCGTAGCTCAAGCAGGTCGGCAAGGTGCTGGCCAGCACGTGGCTGTGGCCGTCCTGGTGCTGCAGCCCTTCGCCGGCGAGCGTTGTGCGACCGGCCGTGCCTCCCACCAGGAAACCGCGCCCGCGCGAATCGGCGAACGCCCAAACCAGGTCACCTACGCGCTGGAACCCGAACATGGAGTAGTAGATGAAGAACGGAATCATCGCCACGCCGTAGTTCGAGTACGCCGCGCCGGCCGCCGTGAACGAGCTCATCGCTCCTGCTTCCGTGATGCCCTCTTCCAGGATCTGTCCGTTCTGCGCTTCCTTGTAATACAAGAACATCTCGCGATCCACCGGCTTGTACAACTGGCCCTGGCTTGCGTATATGCCCACCTGGCGGAACAGCGATTCCATGCCGAACGTGCGTCCTTCGTCCGGGACGATGGGAACCACGTAGCGGCCCAACTCAGGATGCTTCAGCAGGATCGTCAATATGCGCATGAAGGCCATCGCGGTGGATACTGCACGGCCTTCCGACCCGGCGAGCGGTTCCTCGAAGAACTCGATCGGAGGGGCTTTGTGCGTAATGGGGCGGGGCCGCCGCGCTGGCACGGGGCCGCCCATCTCCTCCCGCCGCTTCTGCAAGTACTGCGCTTCGGGGCTGTCCTCCGGCGGGCGGTAGAACGAGATTGTATGTACCGCCTCTTCCGGGATGGGTACCTCGAAGCGCTCCCGGAAATACTCCATCTCTTTCTCGTTCAGCTTTTTCTGCTGGTGGGTGACGTTGCGGCCCTCGCCGGCCTCGCCCATGCCGTAGCCCTTCACCGTCATGGCCAAAATCACCGACGGCGCTCCGCGCGTTTCCGCGGCGCGCTTATAGGCGTTATAGACCTTCTGCGGGTCGTGGCCGCCGCGACGCAGCTTCGCCAGTTGCTCGTCGCTCATGTCCTTCACCAGTTCGAGCAGCTCAGGGTACTTGCCGAAAAACTCCTTGCGCACGTAAGCGCCGCCACGCACCGCCAAGTTCTGCAATTCTCCGTCGACCATCTCGCCCATGCGTTCGACCAGCAGGCCCGTCGTGTCGCGGGCGATCAACTCGTCCCAGTTGTCTCCCCAAATTGCCTTGATGACGTTCCAACCCGCCCCACGGAACGCCGCTTCCAGTTCCTGTATGATGCTACCGTTGCCGCGCACAGGACCGTCCAGGCGCTGCAGGTTACAGTTGACCACGAAGATCAGGTTGTCCAGCTTCTCGCGCGAGGCCAGTGTCAGCGCGCCCAGCGTTTCCGGCTCGTCGCTTTCGCCGTCCCCGACGAACGCCCAGATCTTGCGCGGCGTGGGCGGAATGATCTGCCGGTTTTCGAGGTAGCGCATGAACCGCGCCTGGTAGATGGCGTGAATCGGCCCGATGCCCATAGACACGGTCGGGAACTGCCAGAAGTTCGGCATCAGCCAGGGGTGCGGATACGAGGCCAGGCCGGGCTCACCGCGCAGCTCGTGGCGGAAATTCTCCAGGTGCTTCTCGCTCAGGCGCCCTTCCATGAAGGCGCGCGCGTAAACGCCGGGGCTGGAGTGGCCCTGGAAGTAGACCAGGTCGCCGGGTTGATCCCCAAAGCTGCCGTGGAAAAAATGGTTGAACCCCACTTCGAGCAGCGTGGCCAGCGACGCGTAGCTCGAAATGTGTCCGCCGATGCCCGGATCGTACTTGTTAGCGCGCACCACCATGGCCATGGCATTCCAGCGCGTCAGGCTTTTGATCCGGCGCTCCAGTTCGCGGTCGCCGGGGTAGGGAACCTCGTCCTCGGCCGCGATGGTGTTGAGAAATGGGGTGTTCAGCTTGAAGGCGCGCTGCACGCCCTGCATGGCCGCGCGATCCGCCAACCGTTCGAGCAGGAACGCCGCGCGGTCCGGGCCCGCTTCATCCAGTACCTGATCCAGGGCGTCCAGCCACTCGGAAGTCTCTTGAGGATTCGCATCCTCGCCGGCATCCAATTTTCGCATGAGCATGGTGATATGCGGGATCTGCTACAAACATAGCTTCAAGAATCGTCCGGCGCAAATCCGGTGCGCCGATTCCGCCTCGTCCCACACTTTTAGGATGCCAGCCGCGAACCGGAAGATGCGCCGGCCGCCACCGGATCCCTGATTGTGGCGCCCGGTGCATTGTTGCGACAATCGTGTCGATGACACCTCGCGAACGTTGGCTTGCCGTGCTGGCCGGCGAGAAGCCCGACCGCCAGCCCTGCGACTATTGGGGTACGGCTGAAGTCACCAGCCGCCTTTTGAAGGACCTCGGCTGCGCGGACGAATGCGCACTATACGAGCGCCTTGGCGTGGACAAGCTGGTTCACCTGGCTCCCAAGCACCGCTTTGCCACTGAAGACACGTGGCATATGCAGTCGCTCTACAGCATTTGGCACATCAAGACCACCGACATCGCTTACGGCGAGGGTATCGGCACTTATACCGAAACTGTGGCGCCGCCGCTTGCTAAGGCCACGACCGTGGCTGAGATCGACGCTTTCGACTGGCCCGATCCCAACGATTGGGACACCGCCGGTTTCGCCGCGCAGTGCGAGCCATGGAAAGGCTATCCGATCCTGGGTGGCTGCTACGAGCAGTTCTATCTTTATTGCCGGCTGCGCGGCATGGAACAGGCGCTCGAAGACGTGGTGGCGAATCCCGACATCGCCGAGGCCATTCTCGATCACATCTTCCAGATCCACTACGAAGTGATTGATCGCACGCTGAAAGCGGCGCCCGGCTTGATCGACATCGTTTACGTGGCCGAGGACCTGGGCACCCAGGAATCCCTGTTGATGAGTCCGCGCTCGTTCCGCCGCCACCTGAAACCGCGAATGCTGAAGATGGCTGAGATGGTGCATTCGCATGGCGTCAAGGTGTTTCACCACGATGACGGCGCCATACGCCCGCTGATTCCGGAATTGATCGAACTCGGAATCGATATCCTGAATCCCATCCAGTGGCGCTGCCGCGGCATGGAGCGCGAGGCGCTGGCTCGGGACTTCGGCCCCAAACTGGTTTTCCACGGCGGCGTGGACAATCAGCACACCATGCCGTTCGGCTCACCCGAGGACGTGCGCCGCGAAGTGGCGGATAACATCCGCATCTTCAGCGCCTGCCGCGGCTACGTCGTCGCTCCGTGCCATAATCTTCAGGCCAACACGCCGACCGCCAACATCGTGGCGCTTTACGACGCGGTGAAGGAGTTCGGCGCACGATGAGTGAACTCGTCCGCGTCGACCTCGAGCCGCTTGGCCGTAGCCTGGAGATCGAGTCCGGTTCCCCCCTGCAGGACCTGTTGTTCGCCAACGGGGTCGAGTTTCCCTGCGGGGGCCGCGGAAAGTGCAAGCGCTGCCGGGTCAGAGTTCTCTCGGGGACGCTGACGCCCACGGAAGAAGAACGCCAGATTCTCGGCGATGCGGATATCAAGGCTGGCTGGCGCCTGGCATGCCGGGCCCGCGTCGAGGGGCCTGTGAAGCTGGACGTGGCGCAGTGGGAAACCACGATCCTGACCGACGAGAGCGTCTTCGAATTCACGCCATCGTCCGGACTCGGCGTGGCCGTGGACCTGGGAACCACCACGCTGGTCGCGCAATTGCTCGATCTCGCGACCGGCCGCGTGCTGGCTGTGCGCACCGCGCTGAACCCGCAGGCCGCTTACGGCGCAGATGTCATGAGCCGTTTGGAACTGGCCGTTGCCGGTGGAGGCGCCGCAAAGCTGCGAGATTTGATCCGGGACGAGATCGGCCGCATGGTTGGCGAACTCGCCGAAGGCCACGCGCTTGACCATCGGAAAGTGCGCGACGTGGTGATCGTGGGCAACACCGTGATGCACCACCTGTTCTGCGACCTTCCGCTTAATGGTCTGGCCCGGGCACCTTTCGAAACCGAAGGCGACGGATTGGTGCTGTTCGAAGCCCGCGAACTGGCCTGGCCGCTTCCTGAGGACACCAGAGTGCGCTTCCTGCCCGGCCTGGGCAGCTTCGTGGGTAGCGACATCCTGGCAGGTATCGTAGCCACGAAGATGCATATGAGCGATCAACTGGTGGCGCTGATCGACCTCGGTACCAACGGCGAAATCGTGGTGGGCGGCCGGGATCGCATGATCTGCGCCTCGACGGCCGCAGGGCCCGCCTTCGAAGGAGGCCGTATCAGCATGGGCATGCGCGCCGCGAC
>JAJFUV010000141.1 GCA_021372245.1 Terriglobales bacterium | reverse complement strand
GGCTTGAGACGGCGGTTACTGGACGGGTACCAGCAGCGCTTCTTTGCTGGGGGCTAGCAGGGGCGGGACGCCGAGGACTTCGATGTAGTTGTCCTCGAGGAAGACCTTGCTGGCCTTGCTCAGCGTGAGTTTGTAGACCTCGCCCTTGGACGGCTGGGCGAGTTGAACGGCGAACTGGTGGGCCGCCGCGATGTTGTCCTTCTCCTCGATGAGCTTGCCGTCGGGACCGTAGAAGGCGCCCTTGATGCCTTCGCCGAGGCCCTCGCCGTAGAGCTTGATGCCGAACTCGGTGGTGCCTGCGGGGACATAGACGAACAGATCGCCGGTGCTGGCGAACATGCGGATCGAGCCGCCTTCGCTGGTGAGCAGCATGCGGTTGGAGTTCTCACTGAACTGCATGTAGTTACCCTTGGCATCCGCTTCCACGCGGTAGAGGCCGGTCTCGGGGGCGGTGAAAGCGACGGGGGCTTCACCCTCAAACGGCACGGCGACTTTCGCGACTTCCTTGCCTGAGGGAGAAGTGACAATGACGGGCATGGTCACGCCGCTGTACTTGCCGACCTGGCCGAAGCGGGCCTTGAAGGTGACCTGATCGCCCTGGGTGGCGTAGAGCAGGAAACGGCCCTGGGTGCGCGTGCGGAAGCGGCCGAGGTCGAACTGCTTGGGAGTGCCCTCCATGAGGGGCTTGAAGGTCATCCCGGCGAGCTTGACGCGAGGGAGCTTCTTGATGGTGATGAAGGGGAACCACTCGCCGAGGAGCTTGTCGGTCAGAACGGTCTCGGTCTGCTTGCCGTCGCGCTCGACGACGAGAGTGCCCTTGACGTCCCGAAGCTTGACATTGCCGCTGTTGTCCACGAAGGCCAGCGGGCGGCGGTCCTTGGTCTCCTTGATGACGAGACGGCCAAAGTCGTAGCCGCCCATGTCTTCGGTGGCGTCGGCGCGGGAGGTAATGGTGATGGGGGCTTCGAGACCCTCGCCGCCGGCGGCGTTTTCGAGGGTGCAGTTCTCAAAGCGCATCTTGACGCCGGTGAGCGGCACGTTGGTGATGCCGATTCCGGGGCCCTTGGTGTCGGAGAAGGTGCAGTTGGAGAGCTCGACGGAGCCCTTGACCGCCTCTTCAGGGATATTGTCGGTGACGATGGCGAAACCATGGCGGTCGCCGCGGCTGGTGCAGTTTTCGAACCGCATCGAGAGCGGCGCGGAAGTGGCGTTCAGCGGCGGGACGTAGATGAAGATGCCGCCGCCGGCATTGTTCTCGAGGCGGCAATTGCGCATGACGCAGTTGACGAGCCGCTCGTCGGGGTTGTTGGGCTCGTAGTCTATGCCGGCCATCGGGGCGGTGCCCGCGGTGTTGCTCAGGACACAGTTGTCGATGGTCAGGTTCTCGGCGGTGATGACGCTGATGCCCTGGCGGTAGTTCTTGTCGCAGATGACGTCCCTGATGAGGACGTCCTTGTTGGTGACGCCGGGCGCCGCAGCGCCGAGGTAGATGCCGTCGCCACCGCTCTCAGCGATGGTCAGACCGATGATTTTGATGTTGGTGGAGCTATGGAACTGGACTCCGTGACGCCACTCGGCCTTGGAGTACGGGGCGGCGGCGTAGTCGTCGCGCCACATGCGAAGGGTCGCGCCGGGGCCAGTGAGGGTGACATTCTTGACTAGGCGGCCGCTGAAGAGCGAGTCGTTGCCGCCCTTGTATTCGCCGCGCTTGGCGAGGACTTCCACGCCCTTCTCGAAGACGATTTCCTGGTCGGATACGAGTTTGATCGGGAGGACGATCCAGGGCTTGCCCACGTTATCGACGATCAGCCGGGGGACCTTGGAGTCAATGGCAGCCTGAAGACATGCGGTGGCGTCTTCGGCATTGAAGCCCCACCAGGAGGCCTTGGCCTCTTTGAGCTTGCCGGAGGCCACGTCTTTGAGCGCCTGATCGTTCACTTGCGC
>JAJFUV010000112.1 GCA_021372245.1 Terriglobales bacterium | reverse complement strand
GCCATCGATATAGGTTCCAGGGCCGCATAGCGGCTTCCGACCTTGGCCACGTGCCAGCCGACACATTCCGCGTTCCAATGTTCGATGGCGGTGAACAGCCAAACCCAGCCATCCTCGACCGTGAAGATCTTCGTCCCGTCGGTGCCCCACATCTGGTTGGGAGCATCGGTGACAATCTTGCCGTCGTGTTTCGGCCCCGTCGCCTGCCGGCCCCGCCAGGGGCTGAGCAGTTGGTTTTCCCGCATCAGCCGCAACACGCGTTTGGCCGACACGCGGACTTCCCGCTGGACGCGCAGGCGGGCCCACACTTTGCGATAGCCTTCTCCCTGAAATGGTGAGGCTGCCAGATCCGCCCGAATGAACTCCAACAGTTCGACGTCGCTTACCGGTGTCTTTGCCCCGCGCTTGCGCGGGAACGCTGCTGCTTCGTTGCTGACCTGCGCTGCAGAGCGCTGCCGGGCATAAAAGCTCGAGCGGGGCTGCTCAAAGATAGCGCACACCCGCTCGACGCCATACAGCTTGCCGGCCGCTGGGGAAACCGTCGCGCTCAGTTCCGCGATCTCCCCCGGATCAAAGGGCCGCCACTCCGGCGCCGCTGACGCAGCAGCTCTATTTCCATGCTCAGCTCACCGATCTTCTGGCGCGCTGCATCCAATTCCTTTTCCAGCGGATCCCCGCCCCTTTCCCGGAGGCTGGTGTCGATGCCGCCCAATGCCCGCTCCTTCCATTTCTCCAGGCCGTAGATTTCCACTCCCACCTCCCGCGACAGGGCCTCCACCGGCTCGCCCCTCAGCAACCGCAAGACAACCTCTCGTTTGCGGCCCACGCCCCAGCGTTGGCCTGGTCCGGGCGGCCCAGCGGCCGCGCCTGCTTCCGGGCTAACTCCAGTCGCCCTACGGGCTCCTTCCGTCAGCCCGGAAGCAACCCCTGCTGATCCTCAGATCTCATCCAGTTCTCTTGAACCTTTCAGTTTCCCAACTCCGTGTCCAAGAAAACCGGGTCCTCTATACTCTGTTCTCGTTCAGGCGATCCGCCGCGTGTGGCAATCCGGGGGTCGGATGGACAGGCGACGCAGCCATCCAGCGCGTAGAGAAGAAGAGTTCGATTGGACGGAACTCGATTGGGCACAGTCGCTTAGCGTGGGCCGGCGCTTAGGCGGCGGAGCCTGTGAGCCGCAGATTACGAACATCTCGCATAGGCGGCTGTCCGAAAAAGCGCCTGTATTCGCGATTGAATTGGCTAGCGCTTTCATACCCAACGTCAAACGCTGCACTGGCCGCATCCAGGCTGTCCGAGAGCATTCGAGACCGGGCTGCTTGGAGCCGGAGTTGCTTTTGATACTGCAAGGGGCTCATTGCGGTCAACAGGCGAAAATGGTAGTGAAATGTGGACACGCCCATTCCCGCTATTTCTGCGAGATCCTCGATGCGCAATGGTTTCGCATAATTCGTCCTGATCCAGGCGATCGCTTTTGCGGTCCGGTGGCTCTGGTCGCCGAGCGTCGCGATCTGACAAAGGCGCGCGCCTACGGACCCGCGCAGCAGCCGATAAATAATCTCGCGTTGAATCAGACCGCTCATGAATGGAATGTCCGAGGGGTTGGCGAGGAGTTCCAACAAGCGGCTGCACGCGGAAAGCAGTTCCGGAGTCACCTCGCCAGTCGCCATTGCAGGACTGCCCGTTGGTCCATCTGTGAGCGGTATCTCTTCTTTGGACAGAAGTTCCCGAATGACCGGCATGTCCAATTTCAGAGACAAGGCCAGCAACGGTGTTTCCTCACTTGCCTCAATCACCTGGCTGATCACCGGCAAATCAATAGAGGTTAGGAGAAACCGGGACGGATCGTAGATGAACGTGTTCTGCCCGAGTTCGACCCGCTTCCGGCCCTGCGTGATGACGGCGATGCTCGGCTCGTACGTCATGCAGTGCAGAGATCCCAGTCGCGGACGCCGAACGAGAGTCAGTCCTGGCACTTCAGTTAACCGTTTCTCTTCAGAGCCCATGAATGAGGCAATCTTCTGAGAAAGGTCGGCCTGCAGCTCGCGTACCCGGTCATCAACGGAGCATTGGGCGTGCATACCGTGGAGCACCTGTTTCAAAGCTTAAATCTCCTCTGCTCTTAGGATAACCGCGGAGTGCACTCTGCGCGTACATGTTTCGCAATCGTCCAGAGAAATAGGCAACAAGTCGGGAGGATCAGGATACCAGGTCAGGGCCGATCGCCCCTACGCTGAATGCAGGGAGTGCGTTTTCGAAAGGCGATATGCAAAAGCGAACACTTGGAAAGAGCAACCTCGAAGCTTCCGCTCTCGGTCTCGGCTGCATGGGGATGAGCTTCTCCTACGGCCCTCCGAAGGACACGAAGGAAATGACGGCGCTCCTCCATGCCGCCGTAGAACGTGGCATCACGTTCTTTGACACCGCTGAAGTGTACGGACCGTTCCTGAACGAGGAACTAGTCGGGCAGGCTCTAGCCCCGTTCCGCGGCAGGGTGGTGATTGCCACGAAGTTCGGGTTCGACCTCGACCCTGATCTCGACCCCCGAGGAATAAAGGGCCTGCCGGGATTGAACAGCCGTCCGGAACATGTCAAACGCGCCGTGGAGGGCTCCTTGAAGCGACTCAACGTCGACACGATTGACCTGCTGTATCAGCATCGCGTCGATCCCGAGGTGCCGATCGAAGACGTCGCCGGTGTCGTGAAAGACCTCATCCAGGCCGGCAAGGTGAAGCATTTCGGCCTCTCCGAAGCCGGTGCGCAAACGATCCGCCGTGCCCATGCGGTGCAACCCGTCACGGCGCTACAAAGTGAGTACTCACTGTGGTGGAGAAAGCCGGAGCAGGAGATCATTCCAACTCTTGAGCAACTTGGGATCGGCCTGGTTCCGTACAGCCCGCTCGGTAAGGGCTTTCTCACCGGCAAGATCGACGGGAATGCGACATTCGACAGCACGGACTTCCGCAGCACACTGCCGCGTTTCACACCGGAAGCGCTCAGAGCCAATCAGGCCCTGGTTGATCTCCTCGGCGCGATTGCCAAGCGCAAGAACGCGACCCCAGCCCAGATTGCGCTGGCATGGCTTCTTGCACAGAAGCCGTGGATCGTTCCTATCCCTGGCACCACAAAACTGCATCGCCTGGAAGAGAATATCGGCGCTGTTTCTGTCGAACTGACGTCCGATGATCTGCGCGACATCGACGCGGCGGCTTCGCAGATCACCGTACAGGGAGCTCGCTATCCCGAGAGGCTGGAACAACTAACCGGCCGCTAGTGATTCAGGAGGACCCATGAACAGAAGAACATTCGCAGGAGGGGCGTTCGCAGGCCTTTCCCTGACTGGAGCCTATGCCCAACCGCCGAAGGCGAAGGCTGGGGACATCCCCACCGTTCGCTTTGGCAAAACCAACGTCATGGTCACGGTCATCGGACAGGGCGGCCAGCGCCTCGACCTCCAGCCCGACATGCAGTCGGCCGTGGATCATGTACGCAGGGTTTACGACCTCGGAGTGACGTACTTCGACTGCGCCCGCCTGTACTGGGACGGTAAGTCCGAAGAAACTTACGGCGTTGCGCTCCAAGGCATCCGCAAGAATGTCTTCCTCACCACGAAGTCGATTAAACGGACCAAGCAGGAGGCTGAGGAAGAATTGGCAACTTCCCTCCGCCTCATGAAGACCGACTACCTCGACCTCTGGCAGATGCACTCCATTCAGACCAAGGCCGACATAGACCAGATCCTTGGACCCGGCGGCGCAATGGAGGCGTTCGAGGCCGCGAAGAAGGCGGGTAAGTGCCGTTTTATTGGCTTCACCGGCCACTTCGATCCCGAGGCCCACGTGGCCTTCCTCAAGGCCTATGACAAGTGGGACTCTATCTTGATGCCGATACACGCCTCTGATCACGCGTACCTGAGCTTTGAGAAGACGGCTCTTCCGGTAGCCGCCGAGTCCGGCGTGGGCGTCCAGGCCATGAAGGTGTTCGGCAAGGCGTACCTGCTTCGGTCCATCAGCCCCAACCTCTGTCTCCGCTATGCGCTGAGTCAGCCCGGTGTCCACGTCGCCGTCTGCGGCTGCGCCACCGTGGGTCAGATGGAAGACAATGTCCGCACGGTGAAGAACCTCAAAAAGATGACCACCGAGGAGATGGCCGATACGCGCAAACGGGCCCTCGCCGGATTGGGCGCCCACAGCGGCCCCACGCTGGAGTACTGGAAGAAGAAAGTCTAGGGAAAGATGCGTATGAACAATCGAAATGACGGGACGAGGTTGGGCAGACGCGACTTCCTGGCAGTCGTCGGCGCCGCATTGGCGACGTCTGGTGCAGCCGGCGCTCAGACGAAGCCACCACAGTTGAAGAAACGCCGCTTTGGAACGCTCGAAGTCTCGGCGATGGGACTCGGCTGCATGAATGTCGCCTGGGGCTTCGGCCCGCCGGTCGATCGAAAGGACGCGATCCGGCTGATCCGCGCAGCCTATGATCGCGGTGTCACGCTTTTCGATACGGCTGAGGTCTACGGTCCATTCTTGAGCGAGGAACTCGTGGGCGAGGCGCTCGTTTCGGTCCGTAATCGGGTGTTCATCGCGAGCAAGTTCGGCTTTGACATCTCGCCCTCAGGTGAAATCGGAGGGCTCAACAGCCGGCCGGAGCACATCCGGCAGGTTGTTGATGCTTCGCTTCGCCGCCTGCGCACGAATCACTTGGACCTCCTCTATCAGCACCGCGTCGATCCCAAGGTCCCGATCGAGGATGTGGCCGGCACAGTGAAGGATCTGATCAAAGCCGGGAAGGTCCGCAACTTCGGACTCTCGGAGGCCGGAGACGCCACCATCCGCCGCGCTCATGCGGAACAGCCGGTGGCAGCGCTACAGAACGAGTACTCCTTGTGGACGCGTGATCCCGAGAACGAAGTGATTGAGACTTGCGAGAAGCTGGGCATCGCTCTGGTCACGTGGGGGCCGCTCGGTAAGGGTTACCTGACCGGCCGGATCCCGGCCTCCGCCACTTTCGCCCGAAACGATCTGCGCTCCACCATGCCGCGTTTCACCCCTGAGGCGATGGCCGCGAATCGGTCTGTCGTCGAACTGCTCGAACGCGTCGGGCGCCCGAAGAAAGCGTTGCCCGGCCAAATCGCGCTGGCATGGCTCCTGGCGCGTAAGCCGTGGATCATTCCGATCCCCGGCACGACCAAGGTCCCTCACCTCGAGGAGAACCTCGGCGCCATGGACGTGGTGCTCGACGACAAGGACATGCGGGATCTCGAGACGGGGTTTGCCGCGCTCAAAATTCAAGGCGCGCGTTCGAGCGACGCTGTGCTCGGTCTAGTCGACGATGGGGCCAGGCTCGGGACGAGTTCCAAGGGTGGACATGGGAAGTCGCCGCTCCGCACCGGCAAGCAGACAGGAGGATAGATGAACAGCGATCGAAAACATGAACGTGGGTCAGGGCTGGTTGCGCGACGGGACCTGCTTGTCGCGGGACTGGGCTTCACGGCCGCGTCGTTCTTCCCCACAAGCGCTGGAGCGCAGTCTGCCCAGAATCCAACGACGATCCTGAAATCGCCGAAAGGCAAGCGCAAACTGGGCTCGCTCGAAGTTTCGGCTCTGGGATTGGGCTGCATGAGCATGGCGGGCGGCTTTTACGATCCGCGGCAGGACAAGGGGGAGATGGTTCGGCTGATCCGCACTGCCGTCGACCGGGGCGTCACCTTCTTCGACACAGCGGAAGTCTACGGTCCGTTCGTGAGCGAGGAGTACGTTGGCGAGGCGCTTGCGCCGATGCGGAACCAAGTTGTGATTGCCTCGAAATTCGGTTTCGAGTTTCCGAACGGCCAGCGGGGCGGACGGAACAGCCGGCCGGAGCACATTCGGCAAGCGATCGAAGGCTCGCTTCGGCGGCTCAAGACCGACTGGATTGACCTATATTATCTCCACCGTGTAGATCCGAACGTCCCTGTGGAAGACGTTGCGGGTACAGTGAAGGACCTCATCAAAGCGGGCAAAGTCAAACATTTCGGTGTTTCAGAGGCGGCACCACAGACTATTCGTCGAGCGCACGCCGTTCAGCCGATTACGGCTCTGCAGACCGAGTACTCGCTGATCGAGCGCGTTGCGGAAAACGGGATCTTGTCTACATGTGAAGAACTCGGCATCGGCTTCGTACCCTGGGGGCCGGTCCACCGCGGCTTCCTGACGGGACGGTTCGACGCGAACTCCCGATTCGATAGGTCAGACCGCCGTTCGGCCGTTCCGAGCTTCACGCCGGACGCGCTGAAAGCGAACATGGCGATTCTCGACCTGGTCCGCGATTGGGCTAAGCGAAAAGGGGTCACGCCCGCTCAGTTCTCCCTCGCCTGGCTGCTGGCGCAGAAACCGTGGATCGTGCCGATTCCGGGCACGACGAAGCTTAGTCATCTCGAAGAGAATTTGGGAGCAGTTACGGTCGATTTGAGCTCGAACGAGCTGAGCCAGATTCGTGCTGCCCTGTCGAAGATCAAGGTGCAGGGGGTTCGTGCGCCTGAGTCTGCTCAGACCGATCAGTGAGGCGGGCGGGCGAAGCCTTCCACAAAAGGTGAACACAATGAAAGTCTTCCCAACGATTGCCATCGCACTCTTCTTGCTCGCGTCAGGCGCCCGGAGCCAAACGTCCCAGGATCGGGAAACAATCCGAATCACGCAGGGCGCACTGCAGTCTCCCCGGAGGGCGCCGGCCGACAACTTCACGGGCGCTGCGTGGATAGACTCAACTTTCCAATCGAACGCGCCGGCACGGACGTCCGGCGCTCGCGTTGCGTTCGAGCCCGGCTCCAGGACGGCGTGGCACACCCATCCGTTGGGGCAAATTTTGATCGTAACGGCAGGCACCGGCCGCGTGCAGCGGTGGGGCGAGCCCGCAGACGAAATCCGGCAGGGAGACGTGGTCTGGATTCCGCCCGGCCAGAAGCACTGGCACGGAGCCGCGGCGAATGCTTCGATGACGCACATCGCCATCGTGGAGCAGCTCGACGGCAAAGTGGTGGACTGGATGGAAAAGGTCAGCGACGCGCAGTACGGCGCTCCGCTTCGCGGCCAGACTGTAAACTCCAGCACGGGCGGGCGGCCGCGGCCCTCGCAAGCCGCGATCGGCGACTTAGCTCCGAAGTTGGCTGAACTGACCGATGATGTGCTGTACGGCGACGTTTGGGAGCGCCCGCAGCTGTCGAAGCGTGACCGAAGTCTGGCGACTGTGGCCGCGCTAATTGCCATGAACCGGCCGGACCAGCTCCGTTCCCACCTCGTCATGGCGCGCCACAACGGCGTCACGCAGGAGGAGTTGATCGAGACCATCACACACCTGGCGTTTTACTCGGGGTGGCCGAACGCTGTAACCGCACTCGGTGTGGCCCGGGAAGTATTCGGGAAGAAATGAAGCTCTATACGAAGTAACTCAGTCCTCAGTGGGACAGGAGATAAATAATGCGACAAACTATTCTTTACGGCCCGCGCGACATCCGATTCGAGGAGCGAACGGAACCAGTGATCGTCGCGCCAACCGACGCGATTATCCGATTGTCCGCGACCTGCGTATGCGGCTCTGACCTTTGGCCCTATCGCGGCCTGAACGATGTCAAGGAACCAATGGCGATGGGGCATGAATACTGCGGCATTGTCGAAGAGGTAGGCAGTGCCGTTACCAGTGTCCGGCCTGGCCAGTTCGTTGTGGGCTCGTTCTGTCTCTCTGATAACACCTGCCCGCACTGCAAATTCGGCTTTCAGTCGTCCTGCGAGAAACGCGAGTTTATGACCGGCGCGCAGGCGCCGCTGGCGCGCGTACCGCTTGCAGATGGTTCACTGGTTGCGACAGCCGAAATCCCGCCGGAGGATCTGATCCCCAGCCTGCTCGCGGTCTCGGATGTTTTCGGAACCGGCTGGTATGCGGCCGATGCTGCGCGTGTTCAACCCGGCTCAACTGTCGTCGTCGTAGGTGATGGCGCGGTCGGACTCATGGGCGTTCTCTCGGCCAAACAGATGGGTGCCGGCCGCATCATTGCAATGAGCCGTCACAAAACTCGTCAGGACCTCGCGCTGGAATTCGGCGCGACCGACATCGTCACGGAACGTGGTGATGCCGGCGTAGCGCAGATCAAGCAAATGACGGGCGGTGTGGGTGCCGACTCGGTGCTGGAGTGCGTGGGAATGAAGGAATCGATGTTCCAGGCGCTGGATTGCACCCGGCCCGGTGGCTCGATCGGCTATGTCGGAGTGCCACATGGCGTCGAGTTCGATGGAGAAATGCTGTTCTTCGCGCAGAAGAACATGATGGGCGGCCCGGCTCCGGTGCGGCGCTTCCTTCCGGATCTGATGAATCTTGTGCTCCAGCGCAAGATCAATCCAGGAAAGGTCTTCGACCTGAAATTGCCGATTGCCGATGTGGCCGAAGGCTACCGCGCCATGGACGAACGTCGCGCGATCAAGGCGCTACTGCAACCGTAGCATGGGCTGTGTTCAGGATGCGGCACTCCGCAGTCTTCAGTGCTGTTGCTCCAAAATAATGTCACCCCCTAACTGCAACCAAATTCTGTCACCCCGGGGCATTCTGGAGGGTGATCGAGTTGACGCAGAAAGAGCTGCACCGATTGAAAGTGATTGAGAACGCAGTTGCGGGTCACATCAG
>JAJFUV010000201.1 GCA_021372245.1 Terriglobales bacterium | reverse complement strand
GCTTGCCTTCAGCCGCAAACGTCAACTGCGTCTTGACCTTGCCGGCGATCCCAAAAGGCGCCACTACAGCGGACTGACCGCTGGAAAGGTACACGATGGGTGCCGGGATGTCGTCGAAATAGAACGTTGCGCCTGAGAGCGTGGTCGGATAGTGGCCATTACTGTCCGGTTGTGCCTGAATCAGGGTCGCCGGACCGATACTGGTACCGAAGATGGTCAGGATCTCGCCGGGCGAAACCGTCGCGCCCAGGTAACTGGCCGCGTTCACGGCGCGTGTGATGGAAGTCGCAGGTACGTTGGGATTGGGCACGATTTCAAGCGTCACCGGAATCGCTGGATAAGTAATCCGGTCCGGATTCTGGGCGTGAATATACAGTCCGGATGTATAAGTGCCAGGCGTTAGGCCCGAGACATCTGGTATCAGCGTGAGGGTGGCCGGGGTGTTGCCATAAAGCGGAGTAGTGGTGAAGAAATCCGGCCAGTTCATGGTTGTAACCGCCCACACAACCGACCTCATGGTTGGACAAGTGATCCGGATCTGCTGGGCGGTTGGAAGAGGGCCTCCGATCTGGTAACGGAACTTGATTGGCGTCGCGGGAAATTCAAGGCGTGTCACGTCATAGAACTTCCACGTAAGTGGTATGGTCTGAATCGATCCGCCACCTTTGGCGGTAAGCGTGGCTTGGCGTACGCCCTCGGTGAGGCTGGTGTCGAACCTCAGCGAAACAACAAATGGAGTGGTGCCAGACGGGGAGGACAAAATCGCCCAGGGCTGGTCCACCGCCAGATCCACCTTCGTAGGTGTTGGAGCGGTGACGGTTATCGTCGGGGCGGGCGGCGGATACTGGCTTCCACGAACCAACTCATAGCTTATGGACTTGGGTAAAATGTCGAACGCCGTACCAGAACTTACGTCGACGTTGATCACGATGGTCTGAGTCCGGTGCATCTCGTCGTTCACGAACAGGGAAAAACTGAATGTGCCCACGTCCGCGGTTTCCGGATTCACTGTAATCCGGATCTCGCTCGGCGTGGTTTTACCTGTATCCGACACGAGCACCCAACTCGCAAAGCTTACGGTTCTGCTCCACTGGACGCCTGAAACGCTGCTTGTGACCGAAATCGAAGCCGAAGGCGCGGGCTGGCCTTTGACGACGTGCAGGTTGACGGACTTGGTGGAGAGTTCAAGAACGGCCGGCGGATCGAGGACATAGTGTATCTGCAGTACTGCCTGGGTGTTCTGTATACCCTGCACGCGCACCGTGAGAGTGCCATCATAAGTAGCCGGTTCGGGGTCGCGAAAAGTTGCCGTAAGGGTAAAGTGCCCTGCGTCTACGTGACTGATGCTTCCAAAGAATGCTTTCGCGTTCGAGGAAATTGCTTCGAACCGTAGACCGTCCTCGGCAGGCGTGACAGTGAAAGCAACCGTCTGCGTTTGGTAGCCGTCAGTCCCCTGGCCACGCCGCCGGCGTACTTCGATTTGAGTTTGTGCCAGGGCGATTCGGATTTTCGGCAGCACCTGAATACCGACCGGCACGGTCAGCTTGGCATCCAGATGAGCAGCTTGAACGGTGACCGATTCGCTGAAGACTCCATCTTGGGTCTGCGTAAGGTTGGGGACGATCTGAACGGCGGGCGAGGGCGTAGCAACATAGGTGGGAATGATCCGGTTGGACGTGGTGCTGACGGTAATGGCGCCTGGGTCACCGCTGAGCAATACCGGAATCGTCAAGAGTTGCGGCGCCGATTCTCCGACTCTCCATATGATCCCGCTTTGGGGAGGTGCAAGATAGAAGTTTCCTCTTGTGAATCCACTCAGGTCCAACACCCCGGCCCACCCATCGTCGTAGTTGAGTGGTCTGTCGGAGTAGCCCGCCTCAGCCGGATCACGCTGCGGTTGCACTACCCCGGGCGTCACCGGCAGGTCCGTCTGATTTGTCCAGCCGGCTACCAGAACACTTCCATCCGGGCGAGTAGCAAGCGAAAGATGAGAGCCTCCCCGCAATGGTGTGCAGTAAAGCAGGTGGCTACCATCAGCCGGCAATTTGATCAATCCGGCGCCGCGATCCAGCCTCAGTGCACCTCCACCCGCCACATGGCAGTAGCCGGGCAGATAGAGATTTCCCTCAAGGTCGGATGTGAAGCTCTGGCCGTAGAGAACGACGCCCGGCAAATCGGTGACCCAGACGGGGCGGTTAGTTGCCGAGGATAATTTGGCGATAAAACCGGGCTTGGCCCAGACCGGGATTTGAATCACGTTGCGAGGCGCGGCGCCGGCGAAATTTGCCGGCAGTTCGTCGGAGCCGGCAATCACGTAGTCGCCACCTGGCACGACCGTGACTCCATTGACGTCGGGGGTTCCCAGAAATGTGGAATAAAGCAGTTGGCTCCCGGACGAACCGATCCGGGCCACGAACGCGGTTCCCGGATATGAGGTGACCGCATCATACGGCAGTGCGTCACCGCTCCGCGGAAAGTTGGCCGACACGGTAATTCCGGTGCAGATCAAGTCTCCGTTTGCGTCGAGCGCCATGTCCGTCAATTGATCGTTGGCCGACCCGCCCAACGCTGTGGCGAACACCGGTGCCGATCCGTCAACGTTCAGTGCGAGCGCGAACATGTCCTGGCCGCCCGCCAGGTTGCGCTGTAACGCTCCCGGCGTGCCCAGGAATTCGGAGCGGGGTGCGTTGCCGCCGATGTAAGCGATTCCGTTGCGCACGACGATGCGCTTCGGATCCAAAGCCCAGTTCTGGGGACCTAGATAGGTGGAGTACGCAAGTGTTCCGACACTGTCGAGTTTGGCCGCGAACACGCCTTGCGAGGACCGCTGCCAGGCATTCATACTGGTCGGGAAGTTGAACGCGTACATGGCTCCAACCAGGTAGATACTGTTATCGGAGTCGACTGCCAGCGAGATCACTTTGTCGCGTAAGCTGGAGTAGCTCGAGGATGTATACGAACCGAGCATCGTGGTGGACAGCACTGCCGATCCAGTGGCGTTCAGCTTGGTAACGAACACGGCGATGGCTATTTGGCTACCCGCGGGTCCGCCAGGAAAGTTCGGTGATGTGGTCACGCCGGCCAGCACGGCGTTGCCGGCCGAGTCGACTCCCACAGCCTGGATGTGGTCAACACCCGAGCCACCCAAGTAGGTCATGTACTCAACCACGGGATCGATGACCAGTTCGCGGGTGCGATCGTAGTCGCCAATCCGAAATCGGATGCCGCCATCCTGTTCGATCTGGTAGTCGCAGGCCACATCAACGCGCTTGCCATTCACCAGTTGGTAAGCGTTCGGGCGATGAAAGCGATGGGCGGCGCCGACAGTGAGCGAACCGTCGGACTGGCGCTCCGGACGCCTGCCGCTCGATCCCGTCAACCGCGCCTGGCGTGCGTCGGCTCCAGGCCGCACGATGAGATCGAACTCCAGCAAGGCACCCTTGAAGTAATAGGCGAGATCGATGCCAGTGTAGATCCGTTGCCGCTCGACGCGAGCATACTGCGGCACTCCGACACGCCATTGCGCAGGATCGCTGCCGATGAAGTAATTTGTGACGCCGCCGGTGGGCTGCTGGGCGCGCAACGGCCCGCGCGTTGCGCCACCCCAGCGGAATTCTGCCACCGAGCCTCCTACGTCAAGCGAGAACCCGTCCTCCCGGATTGCTACCGAACCACGATGCGTGCGCGCTACGTAATGGCGCCCGGAAGGTTCGAATGCGCTCGGAATCTCCAACTGGCCCCCGGTGAGCGATAACGCCGGCAGCGCGAGTGAGAGCAGAAGAGCATGAACCGCGGCTATAGAAGTCAATCGGACCTCCGAATTTTTAGACTTAACATTATCACAATAGCGGCCGGATAGCACCGAATACTTAGAGCCAGCGTCGATGGGCGCGACGGAATCCACGCGCGCGTGTTGAAAACTTCAAGCAATTGTTGGCGCCTTTGGCGAAGGCCGAATTGTAGCCTGCCAGAAAGCCGTCCGTAATCGCAAAATGGGACACGGGCTTCCTCGAAGACGTTATTCTTCATTGGCGTGAATTGCGGGAAGTGCAGTAGAAGCGCTGATTGTCCGTCCGCGTCGCTTGCCGGCACAGCATTTGGTGAGTGTTGCGTGTCAGACTCATCTCCGGCGACCGGCTCACCTGTGTCCCATACTACCGGCGCCGCGGCTCTCGGGATCAAGGCGCAGCCTGGTTTCCCTCTTGCCGGATGATTCATTCGGGGAGCTTTGCGACCCGAGCTCTATGCCTTCAGCCTAGGCTTTCGGCACTGTAGCGGGCGATCAAGCCCGTCCGTACGGCATATCGGTAGACGCGTGCGAAGTACCAACACGCCACAGCCAGGTAGAGCATGGCGAGAGAGATGGCCCACGCCAACTCCGCATGGGGGGCCGTCCGTCCTGCGACAACTTCCCGCACTCCCTCGAATACGTACGCGGGCGGCAGCAGAGTCGCAAGATGCTGCATCCATTTCGGGAGTGTCGAGAGCGGGTAGAAGACCCCGGCGAACGGCGCCAGCAGGGCGGGTATCGGCCAGATGAACCACTCGGCGGCGGGCCCAAGGCGCAGCACCACTCCACTGGCGAAGATGCCGAGCGCGATCCCAAACAGAAACAACACGACGACAAACTGCAACAGCAATAGGCCGTAAAGGAAAAAGGACAAGCCGAAAACCGTGGTAGCCAGAATCAACATCACGAGGAGACCGACGACGCTGGTGGCGATGCTCGAGAGTACCAGACCTCCGAGGTACTCCGATATGGAAAGCGGGGTAGCGAAGATGTTCAGAAAGTTGCGCGACCAGACATCCTCAAAGAACGCCATCGTTACGCCTTGCATGATGCGGATAAGGAAGTCCCACAGAAGAACTGCACCAAGAAGAGCAGGGATGAAGTTGAAGCCAGCCGAGGCCACGCTGTTCAGGTAGCGGCTGATGAAACCCCACAGGACGATATCGATCCCCACCCAGGCGAAGAGCGGCACAATGCGCGCGGGACTACCTCGCAACAAATAGAAATAGCGCAGGGTGACGGCCGCCATGCGCCGCCAGCTCACCATTTCAGTGCTCCTCCAATGTGAGGGGTTCCCTCGCCACGGCGATGAACAAGTCCTCCAGCGTCGCCTTGCCGTGCTCATGCAGCAACTCCTTGGGACTGCCTTCGAGAAGGATCTTCCCATGGGAGAGAAAAAGCACGCGATCACAGACCGCTTCGACCTCGTACATGTTGTGAGAAGTCCACAGGACGCCTCGCTCGCCATTGGTGGCAAACTCGCGAATGATGGCGCGAATGTCGTGTGCCGCCGTGGGGTCAAGCGACGTCGTAGGTTCATCCAGAAGCAGGAGTCGCGGGCGGTTCAGCGTGGCCTTGGCGAGGCTCACCCTGGTTTGCTCTCCAGAGGACAAGGCACCGCACCGGGTATCGCGAAATCTCACGAGGTCGAACTGCTCGATCGTCTCGTTGATGCGTTCCGCGAGATGCACCACTCCATAGATGAGGCCGAAGATTCGCAGGTTCTGGTACACCGTCAGGTTCCCCGGCAGTGGAGCGTAAACGGCCGCGAAGTTGGTCTGCCCCAGCGCACGCGAGCGGTGCGTAGCGAGGTCCAATCCTTCGATCCGAATGCTTCCCGAGTCCGGTTCCAGGACACCGAGAATCATGCTGATGGTGGTAGTCTTGCCGGCGCCGTTGGGGCCTAGAATCCCGACAATCTCTCCTCGGCACACGTCGAATGAAATCCCATTTACCGCGACGATCTCGCCATAGGACTTACGGAGCTCCGTTGCGACGAGGACCTTTGTTTTATTAGATTCCAACGCCTGCCGGGACTCGTTCAGTGACGCCAAGCATCCAGTCTGTGCGATCCTCTGACGGAGCGCAACCTTGCGCGTGATGCCCGGCGCGGGACGGGCCTGGTGCCGGTGCTGGCAACGGCCCGTCCCGCGATCTTCCTACGACTTTACTTGCAGGTTGTTCGTCACCGAGAACACACCCGCTACTCCGTTGGCAGCGAGTCCAGCGATGGTCTTATCCATCTGGCTGGTAACAATACCTTCCAGGGTCACATTCCCGTTCTCCACGATGATCCGAATGGGGGCAATCGGACCCGCAACCCGGTAGCGGTACAACGCCGAGTTGCCGTACACCGCGCGGAGTTCGGCCAGGCGAATCCGGTCATCGAATGGAGACAACGGCAGCACCTCAATCTTGTCTTCCAGGGATGCAACGCCGGGGATACGTTTCACCACATTCGCCGCATCGCTCTTCAGAACGGGCCGGGTCACCTTGCCCATAAGAGTTACCGTGGCCCCATTTACCTGAAAGGACAACTCGTCGAACACGCCGTAGTAGGGCAGCATCAACAGTTCGTGCCGCACCTTTTCCTCCAGCGTTGTGGGCCCCTTGCTCGCAAGAAGCAGCGAGGGCGAAGCCAGCAGAGTTACGATAACCGCCAGCCACGTCCCTTTCCGGCAGGCTCCTGAAGCGGCCCTTTTCAAAACCATTCCCAGGTTTGTCACTCTCATATGCCCTCCTTCTACAGGCAGTACTTGCAATTGGTGTTCCAGATACGATCTCCCGGTTTTGCAATCGCTTAGGAGGGGAGCGCAAGTGGTCTGTGGCGGTCGAAATCAGCCACTCTGGTGGAATTGAACCCGAATCTGCGGCCGATGCCCGGCATTTTGTCCTGGGATCGGGGAGCAACGGTAGCCCATTGGGTGTGAACTACAATACCTCTCATGATGGATTGGCGCCGCAACCGAATGCTTTGGCTCGTGCTTCTGGGCATGTTGGCCGCCTCCTTGACCTACCAGGTACGGTTGACCAAAGACGTACTCGAGTTCCTGTTCTGGCCTGCCGAGCAGGTGAACGAACCCTTTCGGATGCAGAACTTCAGTCCCGTCATCGAGGAGCCTGCACCGGAAGCTATTGCAGCTGGGCTGCGTAGGCAGGACGTGATTGTTGCCGTGAACGGATTACCGCTCTCCGGCAGCGCAGTGCTTTTTACCGAACTGAATCGCGCCCGCACCGGTGACGATTTGAAGGTGCGTGTGCGCCATGCCGGCCAAAGTCAAGAAACGGAGCACACCATACACCTGAAGATGGCAGTGGCACGGTGGCCAGCAGAAACCGAACGCATGCTTTTCGGGGTTGTCCTGGGTCTGGCCATGCCCTGGTTGTGTTTAGTGGTGGGTTATTGGGTGGCTTTCTTGCGCCCCCGTGATCGCCTGGCATGGTTCCTGCTCGGTCTGATGCTGGGCTTCAGCACACTCATCCGCTTCGGTAATCTCGCCGGCTGGCAGGATTGGATTCGCCCACTGGCGCTGGCCTACCGCGCAGTCACCAACGGCTGTTGGGGGATCTCCATGCTCCTGTTCGGGCTGTATTTCCCTGAGCCGTTCTCCTTTGAGCGGCGTTTCTGGTGGATCAAGTGGACACTCATATGCCCCCTGCTGCTGTTCGCGGGGTGTGACACCTACCTTGTGGTGGCCGCAGCCCACGACTATACGCTAGCCGCTCCCTTGCAGCACTTGATCCGGCCGTACCGCCCACTTGTTCTCATCCTCCTCCTCTGCTCGATCTGCGTGTTCCTCATCGCGATGTTTCTGAAAAGGAGAATGGCTCAAACCTCCGACGCACGCCGCCGCCTGAACCTGCTCTACTTCGGCACCGCCTCCGCCATCATGCCGGCGCTCGCACTCGCGGTCTACGCCCTGCTCCGTGGCCCGCGCGCGATCCAACGCATGCCGGGCTGGCTGCAATTGCCGCCGTTCTTGCTCCTCATTCTCTTCCCGTTGACGCTGGCCTACGTCATCCTGGTCGAGCGTGCTATGGACGTCCGTCTGGTCATACGGCAAGGCCTCCGCTATACTCTGGCTCGCCACGGTGTGCGCGTTCTCCAGACTCTCATCAGCATCGGAGTCGCCATCTCCGCGGTGGCGTTGGCCCTGGATCCGGTGACCAACCGTGTCGAGGAGATTGCCACCATCGTTTTTGGTGTTGCCCTTATCATTCTGGTGCGATTCTTTGCCGAGCGTGTGGGCCTCTGGCTTGATCGCAAGTTCTTCCGGGAGGCATATAACGCCGAGCACATTCTCAGTCAGCTCAGCGAAGATGTGCGGACCATGGTTGAGGCCGGTCCGGTATTGCAGACCGTCGCGCGGCGCATCTCGGATTCCTTGCATGCTACCCACGTGGCATTTCTGACGTTGTCGAACGGCTCTTACAAGCCCGTGTACGCGCTTGGTTTCGATCATTCCCCTGAAGTTACGTTCCCAACTGGCGGGGAGCTGATCACGGAACTGCGTCGACGCAACGAACCCCTTCGCGTCTACTACGACGATCCCGACTCGTGGATCTATAGGGAAGACGGGCTGGACGAGGAAGACCGGACACGGCTACGCCGTTTGGACGCCCAACTCTTGCTGCCCCTCTCGATCAAGGATCGTCTGCTTGGTTTCATTGTCCTTGGTCCCAAGAAAGCCGAGGCGCCTTACTCACGCTTGGATCTTCAACTGCTCCGATCGGTGGCCAGCCAGACCGCGCTGGCGCTCGAAAACAGCCACCTGACGGAGGCCGTTGCAGCCGAAGTAGCTAAGCGGGAACGCCTGAACCGGGAACTGGAGATCGCACGCGAAGTACAACAGCGCCTATTCCCACAGAATCCGCCGGAAATCTCCGGACTTGAGTACGACGGCTACTGCAGGCCGGCAGAAGGCGTTGCCGGTGACTATTATGACTTCTTCGCACTGCCTGACGGAAGACTCGGATTTGCCATCGGAGACGTCTCCGGCAAGGGTGTTCCAGCCTCCCTGCTAATGGCCAGCTTACAGGCATCCCTGCGCGGCCTAGCCATCAACGGCAGCAACGATCTGGCGGGATTGATGGGCAATTTGAACCGGCTCACGTACGATACCACTGCTGCTAGCCGGTACGCCACCCTCTTGTACGCTGAATATGAGCCTGCCACAAGGCAATTTGCCTATGTCAACGCCGGGCACAATCCGCCGCTGCTGTTGCGGGGTGCCGACGTAGTACGGCTCACCACGGGAGGCCCAGTGATCGGAGCATTGCCGGACCTGACCTATGCGCAGGGCAATCTTGTGCTGGAGCCCGGGGACATTCTGGTGGGCTATACCGACGGCATAACCGAGGCCAGAAACCCTGGGGAAGAGGAGTGGGGCGAGGAGCGTTTGGCCGAACTAACACGGGCCTGTGCTCATCTCTCAGCCAGGGAAATGATTCAGAGAATCCTGGAGTCCGTTGACACATTTGCCGCCGGAACCCCGCAGTACGACGACATGACGCTAGTGGTCCTCAAATTGCCTGCTTGAGGTTAGAAGTAAGTGAGATACAAATCAATGACGTCGTAGTTTTCGTCAACCAACGGGATTGCCCGCCACTTGTCGAACGCAGTGCATGGATGGGAGATGCCGCAGCAAATCTTGTCGCCTACCCGTAAGCTCACTCCGCCAGGGAACGACATGAAAGCATGCTGATCGTTGACAGCCGTGATCCGCGCCGATTCCAGGCTTCGAGCGCCATCCAGGCCGTCTTCCAGGGCAACCGCGCAAAGAGGGAGCGGTAAGCCGACGTCATAGGGACAGTCGCGCCGGCCGAAGGTCAGGATCGCCCGATTCTCATCCGGAATGGATTGGATGTACGACCACAGTTCAAGCGCCTGCCTGAACACGGGCACTGGATCCTTCGCCACGTTTCGGGATTGCATTGCGGCCATTCGTTCCGCGTAGAAACCGTGATCGTGAGTCACATAGCAGCCACTTCTCAAGACCGGCTTGTATTGCCCGTCGAGCTTGGTCAGGGCCTCCCAAACCAGATCCAGGTAACTGGTGCCGCCGATGCTGAGAATCAGCCCCGCAAGGTCGCCGTGTCTTCTGCCGGAGATCTCCGTGGTTAAGCGTGCGACCGCGCTCAGGAACTCCCTGGTCTGCCGGACCTCGGCCTCCTCTCCTGCCGGGTCGTGGGCCAGGGCCTCATATCCTTCAATCCCGCCGAAGGTCAATTGGTCCGGGTGCTTGAGGATCTCTTCGTAGATGTCGATAGCCTGACTGAGAGTACGCGCCCCGGTGCGCCAGCCTTTTCTCCCCCACTCAAGCAGCACTTTGAGAGGGCGCTGGGCACCGCACTCTTGCATCAGGCGGGCCAGCAAGCGAGTGCCTTCCACACTGTCCACAAGGCAATAACACTCCAGGCCGGCGTCCGCGTTCATCACCCCTACGAGCGACCGCACGTTTGCCGTTCCGACGATTTGATTGGCGACAAGGATCCGCTTCACCCCGAACCGGACGCAAACCAAAAGCTGCGAGACATTGGCCACGGTGATCCCGAATGCGCCTGCTTCAAGCTGGCGCTGGTAGATCTGCGGGCACATGGTGGTCTTTCCATGCGGCGCGAGGAGAAAACCGTTGTCCGCGCACCAACGGGCCATAGCTTTGATGTTGTAATCGAGCGGCGCTTCTTTCAACACCAGGAGTGGAAAGTGGAGGTCCTGCCGCAGAACGTTCCACTTCTTCTCAGCCACTGTCGCCGGCGATACCACCGCATCGAACGGCAGTCCTTTGGTTGTACCGTCCAACCGGGAGTTGATGATCTCTTGGATATTCATACCTTTGGGGGTCCGGCCCGATGCTATGAATCTATCAGTGTAGCTCCGGCCAGTGTAGAGAAACGTGGATGTGGCGGCAAGCCGGGTAGGGCGTCCACCCCGTTGGACACGGCCCCTGCGGTCCTTTCCTCGTCCAGCCAACCGGACAGAGGGC
>JAJFUV010000066.1 GCA_021372245.1 Terriglobales bacterium | reverse complement strand
AGGGCCGTAGACGTTGCCTTCGTCGTCGGAGGCGATGTGGCGTGCGTCATCCCAGTTATCCACGCGCCCGAGGTCGTGCGTGCGGCCATCATCGATGTCATAACGGTACAGGTGCCCATCCCAGGTGGTGGCGAAGAGGCGGTTCCGTTTTTCGTCAATGGCGAGCCCGTAAGCGCCCCAAAGTCGGTTTATGGACCCGAGGTTCTCCACCTTTCCGGCGCGGGGGGCGTAGCGCATCCAGTTGGGGCCCTCCCAACTGTAGGGGTCCACGTTGGTGGGCCCGGAATCCTCGCACATGGTCGCGAAATAAATGCGGCCTTGCCGATCCTCCACGAAGCGCGTGTGGATCTTGCCGGCGACGCGCACGCCGCGGCCCAATTGCCCGAGGAACTCCGCCATGCCGGCGATGTGTTCGACTCGGCCTGCCCGCGGGTCGTAGCGGTAGAGTTGAGCGGAGCCGCCGTGAATCGACGTGCCGATGTAAACCGTGCCGTCGCGCGCGGCATAGAGGCCGCTGAACATCGCGCTGTCTTTGTGGCTGCCGGGGAGGTTGCGGGTTTCCACCAAGGCGTATTTCGGTTGGGGCTGGACCGCGGCGGCGGTGGCCAGAAGCAGGACGGAAAGCGTGACGCGCGTCAAAGGACGCCTCCTGAACGAGAGAAGCCAGTTAACCACGTCTGGACGCCGAGCGCAACATAGTCGAACAGCCACCCAATTCGGGGCGATGTCGTTAGCTTTTCAAGGTGTCCGGTTTTATTAGCACGTGATCTGTCCGGTTTGAGTGATGCGGCCGTCAGGCCGCCGCCGTTTTGCTTTTCTTTGCTGCTCCCACTTGGGAAACCGTTGCCGGCGCAGTGGGAAAGTGGAAATCTCGCGCCGTCGGCGAGATTTCCAAGGGAGGGTGGGAGCCGGTGAAAACCTGCCTTTGGTTTTCGCCGGCTTCCAGGCTCCCGTCTTTTCCACGGCGCTTGGCCTTGGCCTCCTCACGCAATGAATTTCCATTCGCGTCGTAGCATCCCACTACGTGCGGGCCAAAACGGATCGACACCTTCCCGTCCAGGTGCTGATGGATCGTGACGGTCTGTTTCGCCAAACTGAAACGCCATCGGCACTTCTCGATCTGCCACCAGCGCTCCGCAATCGCCACCGTGTTGTCTTTGCTCACCACCCGCTCGGTCTGGATCGAGAACACGAACTCCAGATCCTTGCGGCTGCACGGCCGAAAAGCCGTCCCCCGCCCCTGCGCCGGCACGGAGAACTTGCGGTTGAACTCGGCAATGTAGTGTTCCCGCAGGAACCGATTGGCCTCCTCCAGCTTCGTGATGCCCGCTACCCGCAGTTCTTGCGGCAGCCGATTCTGCCACGTTCCGAAGTTCCGCTCCGAGCGGCCCCGCGCCTCCGGCGAGTACGCCGCAATCGTCTGGATCCCCAAATCCTGCATCGCGCGCCCCACCTGCGTCGGCCGGCTCTTGTCCACCGGCCCGCCCGCTTTCGGTGTGTAGAAGAAATGGCTCCCCCTGTCGCTGTACAGCGCGCAGAACACCCCGCGCGTTTCCACCACCTCCCGCAGGCCCCCCATCACCGTCCGCGTCGATTCCTCATCCACCAGTTGGGCGTAGTAGATCTCGCTGGTGGCATCGTCCAGAATCACGATCAGATCGTAATAGCGGTCGTCCTGAAACCACCGATGCTTGCTCCCGTCGATGTGCAGCAGCATCCCGGGCAGAGGCCGGCGCGGCCGCCGCCGGCGGTGCGGTCCACGCTTGCTGCGCTTCCCCACCAGGCCCGCCCCCTGCAGCGCCTGCTTCACCCAGCTGTAGCTCACCTGGATGTTGTGTTCCTTGCGCAGTTTCTCGTGGAAATGCAGCACGCTGAAATCGAAGTACTGCTCTTGATACAGCGCCAGCACCCGCTCGGCCGTTTCCAACGGCACGCGGTGAATGCTGCGCTTGCCGCGACGCTGGTCAAACAAACCGTCGTAGCCAAACTCCTCGTAGCGCTGCTTCATCCGGCGCATGGTCCGGTCGCTGACGCCGGCGATCTCCGCCGCCGCCATCCAGCTGATCCGCTTCGCCATCGCTTTCAAGATCACGTCTTGTAGTTTCATCATCCGCTCCAGTTCTGCGGCGGAAATCTTCTCTGGGGTCCTCAACTCCCAGAATCCCGCCCCGCCCTGAACCGGACAATTCACGTGCTAATTGGACCGGACAATTGACATGCTAGTGTCCTGTCTCTAAAGTCCGTTTACAAAAGCGGGCTACGCTGGCGAGGATCTCGTCGGCCGTCTTGGTCCACGTAAAGGGCTTGGGCTGGTCGTTGTTGTGTTCGACGTAGGCCCGAATGGCTTGTTCCAGTTCGC
>JAJFUV010000200.1 GCA_021372245.1 Terriglobales bacterium | reverse complement strand
CCTTTGATGGGATCCAACTGCAGTTGAAATTGCCAGGAAGCGCCGCCGTCCGTGCTGGAGGCCACCTGGCATCGGCCATCGTCGAACGCGGCGCGGTAGCCCGCCAGCAGCCGGCCCTTGGGCGTGATGTGCAGGGATGGGGACGTGCCGCACAAATTGACGCGCAAAGCCGCGCTCCAGGTGTCGCCGCCGTCGGAAGAATGCGCCACGTGGAAGGGGCGGCTCGGGTCGTCGGAATGCCCTCGAAGCAGCGCGAGCACACGCGAGTCCGGCAGAAGGATGATCGGCGTCTCGTCGCCTTTGCCCTGCACGATGCGCCGGTAGTTGCCCCAGGTCTCTCCGTTGTCCGTGGATTTCACAAGGGCGCAAGTCCACGCGCCACGGCGGTCGTAAGCGCCCCATAGCGGCAGCAGCAGGGTGCGGTTCGGCAACTCAACCACGCGGCCGAAAGCGAACGGCTCGAACCCTTCGTAGCTCTGCGCCTTGCGGTTGGTCCAGGTCTTGCCGTTATCGTCCGAAACGGGACAGAACAGCAGCGCGTTGCGATCGTAGTTCTGGCTCTTGGGATGCAGATAGAAGCCGTCGGCGTAAGGCATCAGCAAGCGCCCGGAGGACAGGCGCGTGAGCGTGCAGCCGGCCTCGATGCCGCCCTTGCGAAACACCGACTCGAAAAACATCTCCGGCGCGCTCCAAGTCTTGCCGGCGTCGGTGGAACGCACGATGCCGGTGCGCTGTCCGGCGCTCAAATCGCCGCCAGTGTTGAACGCCGCCAGCAGATCTCCGTTGTTGCAACGGCAGGCGCCCGCGATAGCGGCCGTCGATGCATCGTGCACGATGCCTTTCGCTACGATTTTGAGAGCCGGAGCGGCTGCCGTGGCTCGCGGCACTAAGGACGCAGCGGCCGAGGCGCAGAATCCCCGGCGGCTCCAATTCCGTTCATTCATGTATAACCTCCTCAACCACAGATAGTGCCCGCGATCCAGCGCGGGCCGTCGGGATCGGTATTGAAATAGTAGACGGACAGGACGCGGCCACCCGGCAGCAGCGTGCTCCAGGGATAGCCGATGTCGCCCGAGCCGCCGTCTTCACGCAGCACGATCTCCGGCGCGGTGGCGGCGTTGGTGCACTCCGCGTCCAGGATGCGCGCGCGGATGCCGTACGGTTTGTGACGGTAGCCGTACACCAGCCAGACGCGGTTATCCGGCAGACGCAGCGCGTGATGCGGATGGCCCTGGAAACCGGCGTCCTGCCAGTGATCGAAGCTCTTTCCGCCGTCGGTCGACCGTGCTATCACCGTGTGGTCGTCGAATTTCGCCGTGCGGATGAAGGCCACCAGGTCGCCTTTGGGCGTTTCGTAGAGAGAAGTCTCATTGAATTCAACCTTGTCATCCCACGCAACCCGGCAAGAGTACTTCCACGTCTTCCCGCCATCGGACGAGATCAGCAGGTGTAGATCCGACGGGTACATCTTCTCCCATCCGTAGGCCACCACCCAGTAAAGCCGTCCGTCGCGCCCCTGGCACATGGCGCCGCGATTGTAGGCCGGC
>JAJFUV010000008.1 GCA_021372245.1 Terriglobales bacterium | reverse complement strand
CTAAGTGACTGTTTTTGCGCTCCCAGTGAATGGAATTGCATCCAATCAAGGGATGATGAGCGCAGACATGCTCGTATTCCCCGACCCCGTGGTCGATGTGAGGCCAATATCCGGCAAGCAGACAGCCGTGCTAGCCGGTGGCTGTTTCTGGTGCACCGAGGCCGTGTTCGAGATCGTGGAAGGCGTCGAGAGCGTCATTTCCGGCTACGCGGGTGACAGCAAGGAGACGGCTAAATACGACATCGTTTCCACCGGGCGCACCGGCCATGCCGAATCCATCCTGATAACCTACGATCCGGCCAGGATCTCCTACGGCCAACTCCTCAAGATCTTCTTCAGCGTGGCGCACGACCCAACCACGCTCAACCGGCAGGGGGCGGACGTCGGTTCTCAATACCGCAGCGCCATCTTCTATGCCGATGAGGAACAGAAGCGCGTAGCGGAAGCCTACATCAAGCAACTCAACGCGGCCGGCGTCTTCACCCGGCCGATCGTGACCCAGGTGGTGCCGCTGGACAAGTTCTACACAGCCGAGGACTACCACCAGAACTACGCCGTCCAGAACCGCTCCAATTCGTACATCGTGCGCGTCTCCGATCCCAAGGTGGCCAAGCTCAAGAAGATGTATCCGGGCTGCGTCCGTAAACGGAAGTAAGGAGGGGGGCGACCGTGAAAATAGTGGAATTTGACGACAAGGGCCGGCGCACCGGCGAGGCTCAGATGGAGAAGGTTGTCAAAACCGACGAAGAATGGCGCCGGCGGCTCTCGCCTGATGAGTTCGAGGTAGCCCGCAAGCAAGGCACCGAGCGTCCCTTCACTGGGCAACTGAACAAGAACCACGCGGACGGCGTCTACCGTTGCGCTTGCTGCGGAACGGCTCTGTTCGATTCGAAGACTAAGTTCGATTCCGGTACCGGCTGGCCCAGCTTCTTCGCTCCCATCGCCGCGGAGAATGTTGTCGAGAAGGTGGACGGCTCGCACGGCATGGTCCGCGTTGAGATCCTCTGCGCCCGCTGCGACGCTCACCTCGGGCACGTCTTCGACGATGGCCCGGCACCGACGGGACGGCGTTACTGCACCAACTCGGCCAGCCTTTCTTTCAATGGTCCACGCTCATGATAGTCTGGTAAGCCACCAGACACATGATGTGGAATCGCATTTCTCTTCTTACTACCCTCGCCGTGTGCGCGCTTGGCACGCAGCCGCCCGCAGGATTTGACGGCCTCAAGCTAGGCTTGTTCACCCATTACACCTACGCTTACCCCGGGTACAAGTACGGCTGGACATATCTGGCGCCGGGCCTGTGCCGGCCTGTGCCGGACCTCAATACGCTGTCCAATTCATTCGATGCGAGGGCCTTCGCGGAAACCGCCGCTTCCATGAGGGCCGAGTACGTCATCTTCACGTTGTTCCACGCCCAAATGAATGTGCTGTATCCGAGCGCCTACTGGGAGCGTGTGTTGCCTGGCCACACGTCCTCGCGCGACGTTATCGCCGATTTGGCCGCGGCCCTTCGAGCCAGGAACATACGCCTGGTCTTGTATTTCCATCCCGTGGACGGTCTGGACTTCACGCCGGAACAGCAGGGCCGGACCGCTTGGACGAAGTACCGTACCGGTTCCGATGTGAAACCGTGGAATGACCTTATCAATGGACTGATGGAAGAAACGGGCGCGCGTTACGGAAAAGCGATCGCGGGTTACTGGCTGGACGGCGCGCCCTCGCCGCCGAAGTTCGACGGCGTTCGTTTCAAGGCCACCATCCGCAAGCACAACCCGGACGCGGCAGTGTGGGTGAACTACGGGCTCCCAACTGAGCGGTTCCCGAGCAACCGGCGGATGTTCGAGGGTCTGAGCGACTATGCCGTCTCGGAGAACTTCCTTGGCAAAATCGCAGGCACGACGGACACGGACCTCTGGCCGGTGGACCACAACATGGTGGCAGTCCAAATCAGCAGCGAGTGGTGGGCCATGTGCGGCCGGTTGCAGCAGAGCCCGGAAAAGATGCTTCGTTACACCGTGCGTCTGGCCGGCACCGCCGAGCAGCGCCACGGAGGAGTGGCGTGGGCGGCGGGACCGTTCGCCAATAACGAATGGGAGACCGGAGTGCGCGACGCGCTGCGGCAGCTTGGCAATCTGCTGGCGCCCATCGGCGAATCCGTATTCGGCACCCTACCGAGCACGGCCTATGTCACCCATGCCGGCACGCTCCAGAAGGACACCTGGGGCGTGGCAACGGATTCGCGGGACGGCCGGTTCGTCTTCCTGCACGTGCTGAACCCTCCCGCGGAAGGAACCAATCTACGGATTCCGAAGGCGGCGGACGGACGTCGCTTCCGTTCCGCTCGCGTACTGGTTTCGGGCCGCCACGCCGCATTGCGAAGTGACGCCTCCGGCTACCGGATCACCCTGCCGAATAGCGAGCGCTGGAACGCGGTCGACACGGTGATCCGGCTCGAGGTTGTCCGCGACTCTGCCGCGGCGGCAATCTCTCGCGCGAGGTAGTGTGAGGTCGCGAGTCCCGGAGTGCTCCGGCCAATTCCACCTTGTTACACTTGTAGAAGTACGGATTTTTCGATGTCTTTGCAAGATGTGGAAGAAGCTCCAAACCAAACTGCCCCAGTCGCACGAAGCGCTGGAATAGTCTCAGCATTGGTCCTGTTGGTCCTGGTCCTATCGACTTACCTGCTGCTGCGTCCGCCGCTTTTCAATTACGACGGTTATGTCTACCGGCTAGAAGCGCTCCAGCCTTTCCAGGGAGACGGCATCAACCCGCACCACCTGCTGTGGTACCCCATTCAAAGAGCAGTTGCGAAGGCCGCATCGATGGTCGGATCGCCGGGGCCTGAGTCGTTTCAGATCTTCGGAATCGTGGTCAATTCCATCACGCTGCTGTTGTGCTATCTGCTGCTCGTGCATTTGACCAGACGGATTGCGCTACCCTTCCTGCTGACGATCTTCATCGCTTTCTCCCCGCAGATCTGGCACCTGGGGCTTCAGAATCAGCCTTATCCGTTGCTCGATCTTTGCGTAGTGGTGTTCCTGTGGGCGGCGGCAGGTGCGTCCGTCCGATCCGGTCTGCGGTTGGTAATGGGAGGGCTGGCCCTAGCTGCGGCGGTTTTTCTGCAGCAGGGAATGGCGCTGGCGGTTCCCGTGGTAGCGGTTGGGCTTGTTCTGGCTGGTCCGGGGTCGCTGAAGACCAGATTGAAGCTCTCCATCGCCTGGGCCGGCGGTACCGCGCTGGTCGTGTTGGCGGTGTATGCCCTGATGGCTCGGATTGCGGGTGTGAGCCCGGCCGGTTTTCTAAACTGGACCATGGGATATCTGCAGAGCCAGCACGGCATTCAGGTCGATTGGGTGGGAGCGCCGATCAAGACCGTCATCGGGGTCCTCAGCACGATCGTGGACATTGGCTGGCTCCGGGACAGGTACAACCAGCAGACGAACGGTAAATTCTTCTGGTGCCTTTACGGGGGTCTCGCCCTGGCAGCTTGTGCCGCCGCAGTCCTGCTGCTCGCCCGACGCGGTGTGCGGGAGCGCCTGACACGCCTGCTGCGTTCGAACATGCTGTTCACATCCATAGCGATGCTGATGCTGGGATGGAGCATCTTCGTGTTCCTCTGGGAGCCGGCCGGCTACTACTGGAGCGTGGGACTGTTTCCGGTTGCCGTTCTGGTGGCGATGTGGCTGCGCGCCAGCCGGTGGCGGACCGTTCTGCTGGTAGGGGCCGCGCTGCTGGCGGCTTCGGGTTGGAACCTCTATGCGGATCATGAGCGGGATGGAGCCTATAGCGTCAGCTCTCCGCCCCCGCTGATCCAGCAGATTCGCAAGCAGTTGCGGCCGGAAGACGTTTTTATCGTCGCGGGAAAAGAGTGGTACAACGACATCGACTACGATCTGCTGCTCACTTGCATGGATGACTGGCCGCGCAGTCCCGCCTGGGCGTTGCTCGATGATTACGTGAAGCCGGGTTCTCGGGAACCATGGCAGCACAAGCTCGACGGCGACATCCGCGACGTGTTTGAGGCTGGCGGCCGCGTGTTTGTCGCCGATCATATCTTTTGGCGCGATACCTACGACGACCTTGAACAGGTGGACAGTCCATATTCCGAGTACGCGCGCGAAGAATACGCCGGCGTGGACGGCGCGAAGCTTCAGACGCAAATCCAGAGCTTCTTCGATCGCTACAATCTGTCCGAATCGGGCTTCCGAATCGCCGATGACCGCTATTGGGAGCTGAAGCCGGCCAGGTGACACGGTCCCGCCGCCTGCGGGCACCGAAGATTCGGACTGAGAACTTTCGCCGGGCCGCCTACTAAGTAGAGAGATGGCACTCTTCCGGACGCGCTCGGCCGCCGTGTATGGAATCGACGCTCACCTGATCGACGTCGAGGTGGACATGTACGGGTCGGGCAGCTCGCGGGACTTCGTCACGGTGGGTATGCCGGACACGGCGGTGCGCGAGAGCCGCGAGCGGATCAAATCGGCCCTGATGAACTCGGGGTTTGGGTACCCGAGCAAGTCGGTCACCATCAGCCTGGCTCCCGCCAACGTGCGGAAGGAAGGCGCCGGTTTCGACCTGCCGATGGCGATGGGGATCCTCGGGGTAATGGGCCGGGTTCGGAATACGGACCGGAACCTGTTCGTGGGGGAACTATCGTTGGACGGAGGTCTGCGGCCGGTTCGTGGCGTTCTTTCGATAGCCGTCTGCGCTCGCAAACACGGGATAGAACGCCTCCTGGTGCCGTCGGACAATGCGGCGGAAGCGGCGGTGGCGGAGGGCATCTCGGTATATGCAATCCGGCACCTGGGGGAGGCAGTCAACCTCGTCAATCAGCCGGAGCGCTTCACCCCCGTGGCGGCAGGGGCAGCATCCGCGGCGGTGGAACCGGGTCCGCAACCGGACTTCCGGGAGGTTCGCGGGCAGGCGACGGCTAAACGGGCGCTGGAGGTGGCCGCGGCGGGTGGGCACAATGTTCTGATGATTGGCCCTCCGGGCTCCGGCAAGACCATGCTGGCGCGCCGTTTGCCCGGCATTTTACCGCCCCTCACCTTCGCCGAGGCGATCGAGACCATGCAGATCCACTCGGTGGCCGGCCTGTTGAACCATGGGAACGGGCTATTGACGGCGCGCCCCTTCCGGGCCCCGCACCACACCGTCTCCGACGCGGGCTTGATCGGCGGCGGCAGCGGCGTCCCGCGGCCGGGCGAGGTCAGCCTGGCGCACAATGGAGTGCTGTTCCTCGACGAGTTGCCGGAGTTCCCGCGGAATGTCCTGGAACTGCTGCGGCAGCCGCTGGAGGAACGGTCGGTCACGCTGGCGCGCAGCAACATGACGCTCTCGTTCCCGGCCAATTTCATGCTGGTCGCGGCATCGAATCCGTGAGGTTGTGTTGCTTTTGTGTCACGAGTTCGGAGGCGGCGGGAAGATAGCAGAGGTCGATGGAGATTTCGTCGCGGCCGACGATGATTTTTTCGGTAATGTTTTCAACAACTTTGCGCTTCTCTTCACGTCCGAGATCTGACCAGCGGGAGTGGAGGTCTTTCGCTTCAGCGAGGATCTGATCGCTCGACAGGATCTGGATTCTCATGAAATCGAGTTCTCCCTGGAGTGCGAGAAGCTCGTCGTCGAGCTGCTTGAGACGCTCTTCCAGGGGCCGATTCTGGCGCTCGAATCCGTCCGCGCTTATCTTGTCGTCGAGATAGAGGCGCATGATCTTCTCCATCTCATGAGAGACTTTCTTCCGTTCGGTGGAGAGCGACTGGAGGAGATCCCGCTTCCCCTGCATCGTCTGGTCGGCCAGCTCAAGGTAACTTGCGATCTCTGTTGGAGACAGGAACAGCTCCCGGAGTTGTTCATGGAAGACGGCTTCGAGATCGGTTGCTGGGATCTTGTTCCGGCAGCTGGCACAGATGTACTTCGGGCTATTCGAGGGTACGTACATCTTCCGGCCACACGTGCAGAATGCGATACCGGCAAAGAGATGGGTGGCACGCTTTCCGGGCCGACGTCCGTTCCTCCGTTCGTCAAGAAGCGCATTACACTGCGCCCAGAGTTCCTCAGGGATTATGGGCTCAACCTCGGTTAGCACCCATTCGCTCTCCGGCTTCAGCATCCAATGCTTCTTATCACCCAAACTCTTCGTGTAGTTGGCTCTCCGGAGTCCCTTTGCCGTTGGATCGCGGAGGAGCCGTTCCACAGTGGTGTCGCTGAACTTGGACCCATTCCGCGTCCGGTGGCCGGCATCGTTAAGAAGCCTGGCGACCGTCTTCTTTCTCCTGTGCTCAAGGAAGAGTTCGTACATCCGCCGTCGAACAGCGGCTTCCTTGGGATCGGGAACGAGCGAGCGGTCTTCCCATCGATATCCAAAGGGTGCCTGGCCACCCAAGGGCTTACCGAGCTTGGCGCGGATAGGCACGGAAGCCGCAACGCGATCCGCGATCTCCTCTCGCTCCCACTGAGCCATCGCGGCGATCATGGTGTAGAAAAGTCGGCCGGCCGGAGTGGAGGTGTCGATGGATTCCTGCAGAGAGACAAGATCGGCGTCATGCTCGCGGAAAATGTCGGCGAAATCGAGAAGTTCGCGGGTGTTCCGAGCAAGCCGGGCAAGCTTGGAGAAGATGAGACCAGTAATGCGACCGGACCTGATGTCGTCGAGCATCCGCTTCGTTTCGGGCAGTCCCATCACCGACTTTCCGCTCACCGCTTCGAGATGGTATACCTCCTTGACCTGCCAGCCTTTGGATTCGGCGTAGAAACGGCCACGGCGTTCGTGGTGCTCGGGGCTCTCACCTCTGACCTGGTCTTCGTGCGAAACCCGAACCCAGATTCCAACCGGCTTTTCCGGCGGTTTGTGCATGAGTTGCTACTCCTGCCGAAGCTATTGTATCGCGACATGTGGCCGAATTTTCCATACCCGACAAATACCCAGTCTTGCGCGGCCTGACCACGCGGTTAGACTTCACGGCAGCAGTTCTTTCCATATGCCAAACCAAGCAGGAGGCGAAAATCCCATGAGCGAATCTGTGCTCATCGCGAGCGATTGTAAGATCAGTCGAGAAGAACTCGCCCTAGTGCCAACCCCAGCGGGAACGGCCACTCACAAACCCATACCTCACGTTGAGGTAGTCAACACACTGATCGAGACGCTGGGATTCCGACACATCTCGGTCGTTCGGGACGAATATGCGGTCTCGCGCGACGGCATGAAGATGTTCGGCGTCATCGAACTCGATCAAGGGATGCACGGAGCCCGGTTCGCGCTCGGCGTCCGGAACTCCCACGACAAAACCTTTCGGCTGGCCGTCACCGTCGGCTACCGTGTGTTCGTCTGTGAGAACCTAGCCTTCTCCGGAGACTTCTCGCCGGTGCTGGCCAAGCACAGCAAACACTTCTCGTTGCAGAACGCCCTCTCCGTGGGGGTTGATGACATGCAGCGTAATTTCCAACCAATGGTGGAAGGCGTGGAGCGCTGGCACAACTCCCAGATCTCTGACGTCACCGCCCGGCTTGTTATCTATCGGGCCTTCATCGAAGGAGATCTGGACGTGCCGCGCCACTTGGGGCGGTCGGTACACGAGCTGTACTTCAATCCGCAGCACGAGGAGTTTGCGCCGCGGAATATGTGGAGTCTCTCGAACGCCTTCACTTCGGCCTTCAAAGAGCTCGACCCTATCCCGCAGTATAAGGCAACCGGCAAACTTGCCGCCTTCCTCCAGGCCGGGACAGGGTAGGCAGAGATGGGTGGCATTCTTCAGAGCAGTGAAATACCGCACGGCCCCGCTAACAAAGCGGGGCCTACCTTTTCCCGACATCCGATTTCCGGGTGGAGGATCTTGCCGAATCCGGATTCGCCGAAGTTGTCCATGTGCTTGCGACGATCCAGGCCTTGGATGGATTCGACGGAGCCGTCGCGTTGCTTTGTGTCAAGGAAAAGTCCCATGTCGGGTGAGGAAGGGGTTATACACAGACCCCCTTGCAATAAAACGCGTTTTGGTGTTTATGTATTATAGAGCACCTTGAAAGATTTGTCCTCCTGGACTGGAGGCAGTGCGCCAAAACCAAAAAAAGGATTGGTGCCTTGCCAAATCAGCTCAGGAGGAATCTAATGCAAGAGAAACGACCAGCCGGGCTGCTGATTGATCAGCGCGGGGCAATACGAGGTCTAAGAATGGCTATTCTGATTACCGGAGATAAACTTCTTTCGGCTGTGAACGAGCAAACTTTCATCAAGAACGGAGAACCGAGGTGTGCTGAAGGGGTGAAATACGATCTGCGCATGGGTTCTCAATTGCTCAAAGCTGGCAACAACCCAGTGAACACGAGAGAGCTGCCAGAGAACGAACGCGCCCAGTTATGCCTCGACCCCGGAGAAATGGCGTTCGTTCTGACCGAGGAGACTCTTGATCTCCCGGAAGACATGATCGCGGTACTCAGTCCCAAGCGAACGTTGAGCCATGACGGGATTCTCGTTCTCGGAGGGTTCCTAATAGATCCGCTCTATCGTGGCAATCTACTCGTTGGTCTTTACAACTTCTCCAGTACTAGATGGCCTCTGCGACCAGACAAGAAACTGATCGCTGTTGTGTTTTACAAGCTAGCTGAGAATGAGTTTGCTCACTTTACGAAGCCGGATGCGATTACCGAATTCCCAGATCCGCTGGTTCGGGTGATGCGCAACTACACACCGACGACGCTTGGCGGCCTACGAGAGCTAATTCAGAAAACCCAAAAAGATGTTGCAACTCTCCGCGAGGAGTTCCGTTCACAGGAAGACTGGAAGAGGATCTTCCGCGAATCGCTCGATAGGCATGACGCACAAATCATTCAGTTGCTTAGTGGTATCGAGAAACTCAGCAAAAACCTGGAAGATGAACGAATCAATCGGCTCGCCAGAGACGCCCAAGTAACCGCCGAACTTGGGCAGGTCAATAAACGAGGAGATCGGCGGCACAATTTCTGGCTCGTTGTTCTCGGTGTAGTATTAGCGTGGTTAGTGGCCACGATTTGGCCCCATATAAGTAAGCTAATAGAATCCTTGCAGAAACAGGCGTCCCCGTGAGGGAGGCGCCTTTTCTATATGACGATCCGCTCTTCAGGCGGTCAATACACCACCCGCTCGACTTCATCGAGTGCAACGGTGTCGTCACAGCGGTCGTAGAGACAGGTGGTGCCGTGGCTGGCCATCTGCTGAGCGACCTCCAGCTTCCCGCAAACTCCCGGACCGGCTTGGTCCAAGCTTTCCAGGAAAGCCCGCACTTCGCGATGAACTTCCGATCCGGCGTCCTACGGTGCCGTGGTTTCTCTTCGCGAATACTCCTCTAATTTCGCAGTGGTTCCGGACGACACTGTAGGGGAGGCGGCGCCGCGCGATAAGATGGTAGCGTCATGATCCTCAATGAGGCAGGCCTGCAGTTGTTTGTAAAGACTTTCGGAGCCCGCCAGTATGTAGTCTGTTCCTCTGTTGTCCGGTGTCATTAGGAGTTTGGCAATCTGTGCCTCGGTGATAGGATTTCCTCCGATGTCGCCCAAGAATGCGCCCGCTTTCAGGGCGATGTACGCGCCCGCCGCGAAGTCGTGCGGCTTAGGGTTGGTCTGTCCGAACACAGCATCCACCACCCCGCAAGCCAACTTGGTCATCATAGGGATTCCACCGAAGTTGTAGATCCTCAGCGAGGGCGCGGGGTGCTCCTGCCTCTTCACGATCCCCACCAATTCCTCCAAGTGGTTCCTCAGTTCAGTTGAATAAGGGAGCAGGAAATTCTGTGGCTTCTGCCCATAGAAGCAGACCGATGCGTCGGCGAGAGAGACATTTACTCGAGGCCCAGTTGGTTCAGACTTTCCAAAACGCGAACGCGCACAAGCTAATTCAAGCGTCGGCTGGGACCAACTTAGCCCGAGCGGTATGCTCGCAGTGGAGTTGTGAGGTTGTACGAAGGCCCCGGCACTGCTCGCATAGAAGACGTTTGTTGCGGAGTCGGCTACGGCCGATCCCAATATGCGTCCTTCACGTGGGCAAAAAAAGATGATGGCCGAACACCAGTTTCCGAAGCCACGCAGGAGAAGGTCAGTGCCATCGATAATATCCATTAGTGCAATGACTTTGGGGTGCTTAGTGAGGTCATGAAGATCGACTCTCTTTGTCAAGCTCTCCTCACCGACTGCATCAACCTTACCTCTGAATAGTCGATGCGCATTAAATGCGCTGCAGCAGAAATCCTCAACAAAATAATCGACACGAAGAGGTTGATTGGTAGCGTCTTTATCCGGATCAGGGATTCGGGAAAATGCAACCTCCGGCGCAGATTCGATTAGCCCGTGAAGCTTAGCGTGGGCCTCGCGGAGGAGCCTTCGCGCAAAACTAAGAAGGCGCTCGGTGAGGATTTCGGTGGAGATCATGTAGATCAGGGCAAAAAAAAGACCCTTGCGTGTTGCGAGGGTCTTGGTGACCAGACGGGGCAAAAGACCCCGTTATGGAACATGGGACCAAATCCGCGCTGTCTGCTGATCTAGACCGTACTTCCCGATCGCCAGCCTATACATCTTCCGGGTGAGTGCTTTTCGTTCTCCGGCAGTCAGCCAATCCCTGCCGGTGCTGGCGGTCATTTCTTGTGTTCTGGAAACGGGGGGCTGGCTGGACTTTCCATTCCTTCGGGACTTCAGCATTGCATTCCTCCTTGGCATATTCCCAACCTACTGAAAACAAATACCTTAGTTCAGAATACGGCAAGGCGGAGGAATGTCAAGGAAGAGATTCCGTTGATATATCATTGGCGTCCTCGCTGAATTGATGAGCGTAATCTTCCACCAGAGCCTTTAGTACAGCTTTATTTCGTCCCTACTGGCGCCTGCGACCAGCACATCAACTCCAGCGAGCCTGAACCGCAGCTCTTACTTCATTCGCACGAACACTTATCCCGTCGCAGGTGGACATCTAAAGCATAACGCCAGAACATCAAGACTGCAAGCCCCCAAACTGCAAGCCCCCAAGTAGCCTAGCACCATGCTCTGGGGATAGGCTTCCCCCGGACAGCCCGCAGCCGTCGGAAGGCAGGCATCATCTCGTTATCGAGCTCAAGGACCAGGATACCGGCGAGCCCGCATGCCTCCGCGTGAAGTCAGGCCAAGTCGTCGCGAGACCGGGAGGATGTACGGATGCCGTTCCCATGGCCGGCATTCCTGATTCACCCGACACCGCCTCATCAACCCCGCCAGCCGACCCAGCCACCCCGCCCGCAGCAGAATCAGCCGTTCTCCCCAACTCCACCCGCCGACCTCATGGCCCCACCCGAAGCTGAAACCGTGACGCCTCCAGCCGAACTCACCCCCGCCCAATGGCCCCGCCTCTCTCCTACGCCCGCGCTCACGTGAGCCGTGACATAACCGTCACCCACGGCGGGCGTCTTTCGTACCCCAAGTCCGCGACATGCCCGTACCGTTCGAGACCTTCTCAAGCGTCGAGGCTTTGCTTCCACCCGCACCCATCCTCTTGTGCAGCCCGGAAACTCAACCGCTATATCTGGGCCTTTATGTCCCGACCCGTGGTATAATGACGTACGTGGGAGTGGGCTTTAACCACGGCCACAAAGGAAGATTACTACTATGCCAAAGACACCAGCAAATCACGGCAAGGAATGGACCCGTCAGGAAGTGCGCGAACTGCGCCACCTGGCACATGAAAATACGCCCACCCGCATCATCGGCCTGAAAATGGGCCGCACACCCGGTGCGGTACAACAGAAGGCAAGCGAGGAGAACATCTCGCTCAAACCCACTAACCAGTCGCCATACAACCGACGGAAGTAGCCGGTTTGGAGCGCCCCATGGAAACTTTTCAAGTTGCCCACCTTAACATCCAAAACGTCAACCTGGTCGTAATCTTCCTCAACACCGCCTTCGACTCCAAATCTCCCCAAGAACAACAGACGATTCATATGACCCTCCAAGCCGCCGCCACGAGCGCCGGTCTCGCCGGCAACGTGGTTCCGGTATGGCTCGACCCATTCGGTCGGACGAAATTCATCGCCCCGCCGCAGCAGCACCCGTTTTTTAGGAGCGCGAGCTATGAACAGCTTTACGCGCAGGTGAACCGGACACTTACCTGTCCGTAGGCAAATTTTCGGCATCTATGCCTCGAACTGTTGATGAGGGTTTCCGGGATTTTCTGGCCAGCCTGACACCCTCGGACGCCGAATCTGAAAAGGCCATGAGACACCGCGCTTCCATCGAGGCGTGCCTCAAGAGCAACTTCACCCTGAAGCGCTTTTTCCGCACTGGTTCCTTCGGAAACGGAACGAGCATTTATAGGTACAGCGACGTTGACTATTTCGCCAGTGTCGCGACCGAAGAACTGAAGCGCGATTCCTCCGCAAGCCTGCGCCAGTTTCGAGAGGTGTTGGAGAGCCGATTCCCAAATACCGGAGTGCACGTGAGTAGCCCCGCGGTTCGGGTACCTTTCGGAACAGGCCCAAACGAGGTCCATGAAATCACTCCCGCTGACTTTGTCGAGGAGCGTTACGGTTCCAAGATCTACGACATTCCGGACGGGCGGGGTGGATGGATGAAGTCGAGTCCTGACGCCCAAAACTATTACGTACATAAGATCAACGAAAAGCTCGGTTGGAAGATCAAGCCGGTTGTCCGCTTCCTCAAGGCTTGGAAGTACTTCAAACAGGTGCCCATTTCTTCCTTCTACCTGGAGCTCCGTGTGGCGAAATATGCGGAAAGCGAAGCCAGCATCGTCTATGACATCGATGTAGAGAGAGTCCTTGCCTTGCTTGCCAACAACCAACTGGCGGCCATGCAGGACCCAGCCGGCATTTCCGGATATATCCTGCCCTGCAGCAGCGAGGCGAATCTACAAGACGCCCTCTCTAAGCTGGAGACGGCGCGTGTACGCGCGGCAAAGGCGCGTGAAGCGGAGCAGAATGGCGACACCAAGAGCGCCTTCTACTGGTGGGACCTTTTGTACGATAACCGTTTCCCCAGCTACTACCGATGATGAATTCTATTACCCGGCTCCAGGTTGCAGCACCCCAGCTTAAGCGCCTGGTAGCGCAGCGCAAGCTCTACTCCCGCGCCAAGCAGGTCCTTGCATGGCAGATAATCGTTACCGTCGTTTCAGTAGTGATCTTGAGTTTTGTCGTTCTCTGGATTCCGGGGCTGAAGGCTTATGCGGCTCTGTGGGGTATAGTAGCAGTCCTACTCGATTTTGCTGTGTTTGCTCCCTGGCAATCCTCATTGAAAGCTAAGGCCGCTGGAATCCAAGAACTCTTCGACTGCGAGGTTCTTTCGCTGCCGTGGCAGGAAATCAAGGCCGGTACGCCACCTGATATCGAGACCGTCACCGAATGGTCGAGACTGCCCCCCGGCACGGACTACGAGACGGCGAAGGTGCGCAACTGGTATCCTGCTGAAGCGGGGGAGGCACCGTTGCCCATTGGGCGGCTCATTTGCCAGCGCGCCAACTGCTGGTGGGACGCTAAACTGCGTCGGCGCTATGCTATTTGGATCGCCGCCTTCACAGGCGGCATCTTCCTTCTCACGGTCGTCATCGGACTCGTTGGTCACGTAACACTTGACCAGTTCCTGTTGGCCGGAACAATTCCATTTCTTCCGGTTCTGGTAATCGGCATTCGGCAGTTTACCGATCAACGCCAAGCTTCGACACGTCTGGATGATCTAAAAGAACACTCAGAGCGGCTGTGGCGTGAAGCGTTGTCGGGGCAGGTCGCTGAGGACGAACTATCCCGCCGTTCACGTACACTGCAGGACGAAATATTCGAGCAGCGGCGGCGGAATCCGTTGATTTTTGACTGGGTCTACCGCCGACTCCGGGATGAGCAGGAGGAACTCATGAACCAGTGTGCAAGCGACCTCCTGCACGAAGCCCGCGCCGCCCTAAGGTTTTGAAGCGCGGGGTGCTTCAGCCGCCTCACCTCGCCCGCCTTCATCTGACGACTTTCAATCAGGATTTGGGCTTCAGCCACTTCATATAGAAGCACTTGGGCGGTTACTCAAATACGATCCCAAGCTCCCCACGCATGCGCCGGTTCGAAATGATTCGTGCCACACATGCACCGGAGTAGAGCGCGACGCGATATGCATGCCAGAGATTTACATTGCCGTATTCCTTGCCCTCATACCGCTCTCCCACTGCAGCCGGGAAAATGGCAAGGTGCTGGCCCGTGATGGCCGCGATTTCTCCCTGGGCATCACGGGAATGTATGGCATTCCGCAAGTCGCCTAGTCGGTGCTTGTACGCCACGGCTTCTTCTTTCGTAAATCCGTGATGAATGCACAGGTACGCCTTCATAAACATTTCCACCGCCATGCGACTCGCTTCCATCGCCCGTCCCTCTGCCGGCCGTTGCAGGAGCAGGCTTGCTGCAGCTGAGAGTTGTTGAGTAGCGCTGACAAGGAACGGTTTGCTCGCCATGGGCTCTGCGCTGAACCGCACATCGTCGAGACCGTACGAGTAATCGGAGCAGTCGGCCCATGTACTTTTATATTGTGTCGCTACGTCGATACTTCGGAACATGCTGTCTTTGACTGCTTCCGGCATATCGATGAAGTCGGCGAGATTAAGCTCCACGTTTATTCCGTAGATCTGCGGCACCCACATTGGCCAGAATGTGGAATCGAAGTAGAACGGACCGACGTACTTGCGGGGAACGTTGTGGGCACCAACCGGAGACCGATCATAAAACCACTGAAAAAGTCTTCTCTCCGCCGCCGATCCGTTGAAAATTGTGCATTGATACGTCGAGGTCCATTCCATCAGCGCTAGGAAAGGCCGGCGAATGTGCGGAATCCCTTGCTGACTCATGCGAGCGTTGAACTCGTTGAGCCAATCCTCTGGAATCTCATCTGTTTCTCTGTTTACCATTCTACGTTTTGGGCTTCAACCTCTTCAGTGCCTGGGCCACTGTTTGGGCGATTGCTTGTTTGCGTGCCTTCTCCTGCGCATCTCCTACAGACTTGAACCGCACCCTCACCTTATACCCCTTCACCACCTCTTCCTTCCCCGCAGCGTTGGCCTCAAGCTGGCTGATGAAAGAAAACAATTCTTCGGGACCGAATAGCCGAACTCGGGCGGAATCCTGCTCGCCGAGCGCAGCCACGAAGCCGGCCGCTTTGGAGATGATCTTCTTGTTCGTCGAGATCATTACGACATAATCAAATCCGGCAGCCAGACACTTCCGAAGGTTGCCGATTTCATGCTCAAGGCTGGTAGTCATGCAGATCTCGCAGGCGATAGATCGCTCGTCACTTTCAAGCGCAACGTCCACGCTGCCCAAACCGCCAAGGATTGGCTTCTCAATGGTTCCCCGATACCCCTTGTCCTCTGCCCACCGCTTGATTAACTCCTGAAGGTATTTGTGCTGCGGACCGCCGCGCCCTCCGAGCTCCGGTTCCGAACGTTTTTCAGGCTGTCGCCTTGGTGCAGGTCCAGTTGGAGCCGGAACCCGCAGTTCTGCCGCCTTCTCTTCAGGCGGCTCTCTTTTGGGTGCGAGCAGCAATGGGACCTTCGGCTCCTTCTTGACAGCAACGGGCCGGGCTACGGACAACTGAGCCTCCACTGTCTGGCGGGCCGTAGCGTAACGTTCGCGCGAGAGAGCCACAATCCGCTCTCGTCTGCTTGCAGCGGTCTTTGGATCAACTGCGGGTAACAGGTTGGTCTTTAGGTTGAAATCGTAATCGCCACGTTCAATGCGGCAAATCGCCTCTCCGATACCGAGGTTTTGGAGGTCCTTGGCATCGAAGGAAGAAAAGCCTTCAGCGAGCTTCCTCGCGTCTACGTCTCCAAGCCGAAAGCAGATCCGCGCATACGGGTTCGTGATGACTGCGCTTGCAACCTCGGTATCCTTCGCTGCAAGCTGCCGTAGTTCCTGATGGGCCAGGATTAGCCCCAACCGATACTTGCGCGCTCCCGAGAGAATTGCCGACATCGAAGGCGTCGCGAAGTTGTGAAATTCGTCGATGTAGAGATAGAAGTTCCGCCGGCTTGCGGTGTCCAACTGCTGTCTGCTCATCGCCATCTGATGGATCTTCGAGACGAGAAGGGAGCCCAGAAGGTATGAGTTCTCCTCGCCGATTGCCCCTTGGGTGAGCTTGGCAAGGAGGATTTTCCCCTCGTTCATCATGGTGCCCAAGTCCAACCGGTTTTCTCTCTGGCAAACCATGTACCGAACGAGCTTCGGCCGAAGGAAGGTATCCAGGCGAGTAAGGAGAGGTGCCTGAGGCCGACCGGCGAGGAGCGAAAATTCCTTCTGCCAGTAGTAGACGACCTCGGGATCGCGGACGGTTGGCAGAAACCCGCGCCGAAAGTCAGGATCGACCAGGAACCGACGAAGCTCTGCGAGTGTACCGCCTTCGGTGCTGTCAAGAAACGCAATGATAGCGTTCGCGAAGACCGAATTCATCTGGTCTCCCCAGCTCGTCGAAAGTCTTCGGAAGATTGCAACCAGATCCGAGGCGAGGAGATTTCGTTCGAGATCGGAATGGGCGTGCAGGATGTTAAAACCAATCGGGTACTCTTCGTCCGCCGGATCAAAGAGAAGTACATCAGAATGGCGCGACTCCGGGATGTGTCCCAAAACCTCGTCAATGAGATCACCGTGAGGATCGAGAATCGCAATGCCTTCTCCGTTTTGGATGTCTTGGATGATCATGCTAAGGAGCAGGGTGGACTTGCCGGTGCCGGAGGTACCGATAACATGAGTGTGGCGGACACGCTCTTCTGGCCCCAGGGTTACTCTCACAACTCTACCGGCATGATGGTTCTCTCCCAGGAAGAGTTTATGGCCGCAAGCCAGAGCGGGTGCCGCCTTGGTTTTTCGCTCTTCCCGCTTGAGCTTTGCCGATCGTACGGAAGCCGAAGGTGGGTGAACGAGGGAAATAACTTCGTCGCAATTCAGAATCATCCCGCAGCGACAGCTCCTGCGGAGGACGAGATCTTCGGAATGTTCCGAATCATCGTAGCCGTCGTTCGCAAGCGGCAAGAGTTCATTGCTATGCGGATCGGCAAATTGGTGCAGGCCCCTCGACACCGCCTGCGCAATCCGCGAAGCTCTCTTCCACTGCGGGCTCTGAGCCCCGACTCTGACGGCTACAGCGAACAGAGGACAGGAGATCTTGGCTCCTGCGAGTGAGACCATTGCGCGGTCGTCAACAAAAAAAGGACCGCCCTCACCGTCGGTTACCGATCGCATGATGCTCTCGGGCCAGCGATTAACCACCGGGGTGAGCAAAACCTGGAAGACAGCTACCTCATCTCTCCCGAGATCGGTCATCGACCCTATGAGTCCTGCCAGAGGATCGGGGTCGAAGGGGTCAAAGCAGCGCAGAGGCCGCATGAATTCGTTCGAGAGGCCGAAGTCTACGACCGCGCCACTTCTGTTCCCGCTCGCGTCCCATAGAGATTCGAGGTAACCTGAACGCTCAGCTATGCGAGCATCGGGGAAATATGCCTCAAGCTGCCCCCGAACTTGGAAGTGGTCCGGCTTGCCGCAGACAAACTCCACAATGACCGAATCGCTCGTGCCGACAACCTCAAAACTCACGGGTCGGCAGACCTCTCCCAGGCTCAGAAGGAACTGCCGGCAGGCATCTCCACCTACTTTCGTATCGGGCGGCAGAACGACTTGGAGGCCCACGAGCTCGCTTTCGTCCAAGAAGGGATACGGTGTTCGCTCGTCGTCCTCGGTCTGAACGTCTTGCGGTTGCGGGGAAGACTTAGTAGAGCGAAAGAGACCGACCAATCCGTCAGCGGTGCGGCTGAGGAATGTCGACTTACGGGCGTCGTCTACGACGGGCTCTGATCGGCCCGGGAGGTAATGTCCGAAAAAAGGATGGAACGGGGGTTCAAGCTCAACCGGCGCGCGAAAGACACCCCATCCGCGGCCCCATATCTCCCAGTCATAGAACTGGCGAGTGAGCCGCTGTTCCAAAGGCTCCGGCAGTGCGCTTTGCGACGATGCCATCAGCTACTCGTGCCTTTCGGCAAGTGCATGAGCGCGGGTTTGCGCTCCAGTTCAGAGAGTGCCCGTACTCCTTTCCCGCTAGTCATTTGGTCTACAGCTTCCATCACCGCGTTGTGAACCGACTGTTGGAACATTTGCGTGGTATCGACCTTATAGTACGTCTCCGGGCGGAAGATGCGTTCGTAGATGGGTCCCAGGATGGGAATGGCCACGATAGAATCATCCCAGCCCTCGTAGTCCTTCAGAATCTGAACGAGTCCCCAGAAGAGCAAGGGGAAGCCGATCACAAAGGCGGGTAGCCCCACTATAAATCCGAATATACGGATGAAGATGGCTAGGAGGATGAACGCTCCAAGAGCCAACAAAAGAAGGGCCAGGGGCCATGGAGCGGCCTGTGGCCGGGCAAGCCAAGAGGATACGAAAAAGCCGGTGCCGAAGGGTGCACCGCATATGTCGAACACATGCCTGCCGCGGGAAATTCGCAGGTATTCTCGCTTTGCGGAGAAGATGCCGCTTTCGCTCCAGTCCACTCGGGAGATCTCCACATTCGGGATCTCACGGCGCTTCACCGCTTCTTCAATCGTGGAGTAGAACTGGAGCGGAGCCATCTGGAGGTTCTCGAAGAGCTTGCACCAGTGGGAAACAACGGAATCGAGCGATGCAACAGCCATATTGTGGTCTCCTAACCGCCGAAATATACCACTTACCGCACTAGCTTTGCATCCAATTCGTCGCACACTTCGTCGCTCGTAACGGTTTCGGCACTGAAGGGCTTCGATACCGCCCCGTCAATCATGAGCTTCAAATATATGCTGTAGTTCGGCAGGTTCACCAGGTCCAGAGCATCGAACTGGGGCTGGAATTCCTTGGCCAAGTACGTTGCGTCGGCGGGACCGAGCCTGAAGGAGATGAGGGTGCCGACATTTCCAAAAACGGCATCCGTCACCTCCGAATCAACCTGTGAGAGGTACTGGTTGGCCAAGATCAGATTGACCCTGTACTTGCGCAATTCGGACAGCATGTTGGCGAGACTCTGCGTGGAAAAGGTTTGAAACTCGTCGAGATAAAGGTAGAAGTCATGCCGTAGGGCTTCCGGCGTATCCGCTCGGCCTAGTCCGACAACGCCGATCTGTGAGACAAGCATGGCTCCAAGGAGCGACGCCGAATCCTCACCGATCTTGCCCTTCGCGAGATTGACCAGGAGAATCTTCCCGGCGTCCATCGTCTCTCGAAGATCAATGTTGTTCTCAGGCTCTGTGAAGATCCTGTTGAGAATCGGGTCAGCGAGAAACGCCCCGACTTTGTTTTGAATTGGGGAGATCGCTTGGCTGCGGAAGGCAATGGAGTAGTTCTTGTATTCTTCCAGCCAGAACTGTTTGACCTGCGGGCTCCTTATGTGCGCAACAGCGGTCTCCCGGAACTTCTTTTCTCCGAGGAGCAAGAGGATGTCCGCAAGTGTCGCAGCCGGCTGATCGAAGAGCGCGAGCAGAGCGTTTCGGAGAATGTGTTCCGTCCGAGGTCCCCAGAAGTCGCTCCACAGCTTTTTGAACACGTCGAGGAGCCCGGCGGCAGCCACCGGCCTTTTGAGCGGCGGCACGCTCTGAAGAGGGTTGAACCGTAGAGGTTGGTCCGGACATGGGACATCAAAGTATAGAAGCTCCTTCCCCCGGTACTTTGAGGCATAACCGAAGACGCGGTCAGCGAGATCGCCGTGAGCATCGAAAAGCGCCAAGCCCTCGCCATTGCGAATGTCTTGGCGGACCATCGTCTCCAGGAGAGTAGATTTTCCGGTGCCGGTCCTTCCCACGATGTACATGTGGAAACGGCGGTCATTGCGCCGGATGCCAAACAGGCGCCGGTCGTTCCGAAAATTGACTCTGGCGAGATATGTGACCTCTTCGTTCATCACCAAATATTCAGGTCTCGCCAGGTGATGTAAAAGATGGGCGAGTTGGGCCGTGTCGTCAAATTTCACAGCCTTGGACGCAGGTAGCTAGCGCGTACAGTTATGGCGGAAATGGAGGTTCATCATGAAAGGCACGTTCGTCGATTTCCGCCAACTCAAGGAGAGCGTTTTGATCGAGGCGGTGCTCGCCCATTACGGGATTCGTCTGCGACGCGTTGGCGAGACATCCCTGCGCGGTCCCTGCCCGCTGCCGACACACACATCTGAGAGGAGCAGGGAGAGCTTCAACGTGAATACCGTTAAGAACGTCTGGGCCTGTTACTCAGCGTCGTGTATTTGTGCTCGAAGTGCAAAGATTGGAGGTGACGTGCTCAATCTTGTGGCCCTCATGGATAAATGTTCGGTGCGCGATGCTGCAATCAAGCTTCAGACATGGTTCTTAATTCCCGCTGTACCACTCCGCTTGCCCCCAGCAGAAGTGGAGCACGAGGATCTAAGAACGAACAAACCCCTTCCGTTCACCTTCACCGGCATCGATCCAACACACCCGTACCTGCGGAATCGTGGGATCAGCGCGGGAACAGCACGACACTTCGGAACGGGCTTCTTTCCGGGCAGAGGATCGATGGCTGGACGGATCGTCATCCCGATCTACGACGAAGTGGGCAGGCTTGTGGCTTATGCCGGCCGGTCAGTTGATGGAGCTGAACCGCGGTACCGATTTCCAGCAGGCTTCATGAAATCGGCAATTCTCTTCAACCTTCATCGCGTTTCGTCAGACGAGGTTGTCGTAGTCGAGGGCTTCTTTGATTGCCTCAACGTCTGGCAAG
>JAJFUV010000354.1 GCA_021372245.1 Terriglobales bacterium | reverse complement strand
TGACGAAGGTCTGGTCGCGGGACTCCTTCTCGCCGATTCCCACTTTCGTGGACACGGGGGCCACCCTAATAGACAAGGACAATGTGGACCGGTTCCTACAAGAGCGGAGCTCGGTAACGGCAAAGTAGACCTACATCTCCTCTTTTAGGATCGGCGGCCGATGCGTCCACTTCTAAGACGCTCCGAGTTCCTTCTGCATCTGCTCGAGGGAAATCCCCTTCGTCTCGGGATAGAAGAAGAGCACGACGAAGAACTGCAAGACAGTCATCGCCGCGAAGAATGCGAATGGCGCGCCAGCCGATGCCGCGGCCATCATCGGGAAAGTCCCCGAAATGATCGCGTTCATGAACCAATGCGTGAAGCTGCCGAGGCTCTGCCCCTTGGCGCGAACCCGCGTCGGGAAGACCTCGCTGAGATACACCCAGATCACGGCGCCCTGCGAGAAAGAGAAGAACCCTATGAAGGCGACGAGCAGCCACAGCAGCAGGTACTGGCCTTGGCCCGAAAGAAAGACAGCGGCGACGCCCGCCAGACAAGCCGCCGTACCAGCGGCCCCAATCAATAGCAGCTTCCGGCGGCCGAGACGGTCAATCACCGACATCGCCACCAACAGGAACAGAAAATTCGTGGCCCCGATGGCCACCGCCTGCCGGTCACTCGATATTTTGCTAAAGCCGGCGAACTGGAAAATATCGTTCAAGTAATAAAGGATCGCGTTCACGCCGGCCAACTGGTTGAACATCCCGATGGAAATCGCCAGCAGGATCGGTTTGCGGTACTTCCTCTGGAATAGCGGTTCGGCCGTCCGGCCGTGCTCGGCGTCAATCGACTCGATGATGTCGCGAGTCTCGTTCTCGTAATCCGGTTCTCCGGTCTCGCGCAGGATCTCCTTCGCTTTCTCCACGCGCCGCATCTTGATCAGCCAGCGGGGGCTCTCGGGAATCGTCAGCACCATCAGGCCGAACAGCAACGCCGGCGCCGCGCTCACCCCGAGCTTCCACCGCCACTCGGCGGCGCCGAGACCCGCCAGACCCACCAGATAATTGGAGAGGTAGGCCAGCAGGATTCCGCTCACGATGTTGAACTGGAACAACGCCACCAGGCGCCCTCGCCAGCGCGCCGGCGCGATTTCGGCGATGTACATCGGACCTACCACGGAGGAACCGCCGATCCCCAGGCCGCCGATCACCCGGAACATCACGAGCGAAGCCCAACTCCACGCGAATGCGCAACCCAGACCGGAGACGAGGTAAAGCCCCGCCATTCCCATCAGGCTCAACCGCCGGCCGTAACGGTCGGCGGGAGTACTCGCCACAATCGATCCCAGCACGGTCCCCCAAAGGGCGCTGGCAACGGTGATGCCAAGCAGCGCGGGTGTCAACTGGTATACATCGGTGAGTGCATGCGTGGCGCCGGCGATCACCGCCGTGTCAAACCCGAACAACAGTCCGCCCAGCGCGGCGGTGATGGCGCTCTTGATCAAGTAGCCATTCAGCTTCATGGAACTCCCCGCGATCGGCGGGCGAGGACTGCTGCTCATGTGCCAACCTCCAAAAAGAGAAAGTATATCGGAATTCGATGTCTTCCCGTTTAAGGCGCGGTATTATCGCCTTTGTGACCCGCCGCCTCGCCGCTTGTCTCGCTTTGACGTTGTTGCTGCTTCCATGCAACGTGCAACCCGCCACTTCCGCCGCGCAAACCTCCACCGGTGGATTCGACTTCTATGTGATGTCGCTGTCGTGGTCGCCCGGCTTCTGCGCCACTGCCGTCGGCCGCAACGACGATCTGCAGTGTGGATCCGGCCGGCGCTTCGCTTTCGTCCTGCACGGCCTATGGCCGCAGTATGAGCGCGGCGGCTGGCCGCAAAACTGTTCCGCCGAAGCGCTCGATCACGGAATTATCGACAGTATGCTCCCCATCATGCCGAGCCCACGTCTGGTGGCCCACGAGTGGACCAGGCACGGCACCTGCAGCGGACTTTCGCCCAAGGTCTATTTCAAGAAGGCTGCCCAGGCCTTCAACAGTATCAACATCCCTCAGCGATACAAGGCTCCGCTCCGTCAGATCACGGTCAATCCGGATCAGCTCCGGCACGAATTCGCCGTTGCTAATCCGAAATTCGGAGACCGGGGCATCGCAGTCCTCTGCAGTGGCAATGGACGCTATTTGCAGGAGGTGCGTGCCTGTCTCACCAAGGACCTGGAAGGGCGGCCCTGCACCACCGAAGTGCTGCGCGGCGCCTGCAAATCCGATCAGATCATAATGCGCCCGCTGCGCTAAATCCGAATCGGGATCCTCATAGACATCCGGCGCGCGAAAGTGTACTTTAGTCAGATACCGAGTCCGCTCGTTGGCGGATGGGCGGTCGTTTTCATAGGAGGAAGACGATGAGCAGCCTTTTTGAGCTGAACCGCAGGAAGTTCCTGGGCGCCGGCACAACGGCCGGCTTCATGCTGGCCGGGCAGAGCCCCGCCCGCGCGGCGGCGTCCTCTGATATAGCTGAGTGGCCCAAGCTACGGCCGGCGAAAATCTACAAACTCTACATCGGCCGGTCCGGGGCAACCACGAACGCCGCCGGCCGGCAAGTCCAATACCTGACCTGGGGCCAGGAGGAAGTCACGAAGATGGACAACTACCTCCAGGGCCTGGAGAAGAAGCTTGGGAATATAACGTTTGTCGGCGGGGATACCATCCCGAAAGTGGACGTCGAGCAAGTCGTCGCCCGCGCGGCGTCAGCCGACGGCATGGTGCTGATCTGGCTCTCAGGGCACGGCGGAGATTACGCGACACTCGAAAAGCTCAGCTTCGGGGTGGACAAGCCGGCGGTCTCCTTCTTCCAGCCATTCAGCGGGCACGGGTGGATGTGGCACCAGCAGTGGAAGAACCGGAAAGTCATCCTGCTCTCCACCACCGATTGGAAGGAACTCGATGAAGCCGTGAGCCTGCTGCGTGTGCCGGCCCTGATGAAGCAGACCCGCATCCTGGCCGTGAACGGCCCGCGCGGTACGAAGGCCGCGTGTTCAGCGGAAGAGGTTCGGAAGAAGCTCGGCGCCGAGTTGATCACGATCAAGAACGAAGAAATTCTGGAGCTTGCAAAGTCGATCGATCCCAAGGCGGCCGAAGCCGAGGCGGAGAGCTACTGGATCAAACCAGCAATCGGAATCCTCGAGCCTACGCGCCAGGAGATCATCGATTCGTCACGCTATTACCTGGCGGTCAAGCAGTTGATGATCAAAGAAAAAGCCCAGGGAATCTGCAGCGCCGCCTGCATGGGGAACCCGCGGGCCTGCCTGACCTTCAGCAAGCTCAACGATATGGGTCTGGTCGGCGCGTGCGAAGGTGACATTGACTCGACGCTCACCATGCTCCTGTTCTCCCATGCGTTCCGCACGCCCGGATTCATCACCGACCCGGTTGTCGACGAAGCCAAGAACGCCGTCGTCCAGTTTCATTGCACATCGTTTACACAGCGGGCTGACGGCAGCCGCATGCCGTTCCTTATCCGTAACCAGACGGACAGCCAGGGCGGTGTCGCTCTACAGGTTCAGTGGCAGGTAGGGGAACCGGTCACCATGGCGAAGCTCGTCAACCTGGACACGATGCTCACCGTCCCCGGCAAGATCACGGAGACGGGATCCAGCCCGCTGGCCTGCCGCACACAGTTCACGCAATCCGTGCGCGATGCCAGGCACCTTTACCTGAACTGGGGCGGCGGCGCCATCGTTCCTCCCGGAACAATTGGCGACATCTCGAAGTATGCCGGTGCCATGCCCATGCTGCACCGCGCAGTGTTCTATGGCGATCACATGCGCGGCGTCAACAGGCTAGGCAACCTGATGGGCTTCAAGGTGGTCGAAGAGGACATCGCCACGTAGGTTGCGGCCTCAACCGTACCACCCCGCTCTTCACGAAGCCGAATCGGCGATGGGATTATCTCCCGATCTTTGTCCCGATCACCTCTCCCGAAACGATGATCTCGACGCGGCGGTTCTGCTGGCGTCCCGTTGCTGTGCTGTTGTCAGCCACCGGCATCGTCTTTCCAAATCCCCTCGACGTGATCGAGTCTGGGGACAAGCCTTGATCGATGAGGTAGCTGCGCACGGTGGAGGCTCGCTGCTCCGAAAGCCTCTGGTTCAGTTCGTCGCTGCCCGTGCTGTCGGTATGGCCCTCGATCTCGAGGTTTAGGCCCGGATGAGACAGGATGATCCCGGAAAGCCGGGCCAGTTTCTCGCGCGTCGGCTGGCGCAGCTGATACTTGCCGGTGTCAAAGAGCACGTCGGCCATGGTGACGACCAGGCCTCGGGATGTGTCCCTTGTCTCGAGAAT
>JAJFUV010000193.1 GCA_021372245.1 Terriglobales bacterium | reverse complement strand
GTGAGCGTTACGTAAACCCCATCTTGTAAGCCTCTCAGGCGGCGCCGCAGAGTGGAAGTATGCAGGGACGATGGCGCGAGGCGTATGTGAAGTGGCGCGGGTTGATCGCGGAACAGAGCGGTAGCGGACAAAGTGTCGCGGTGTTTTGCCGGGATCGCGGCCTCACAACAGGGCAGTTCTTCGCTTGGAAGAAGCGGCTGAGCCAGGCCGCCGAGAAAGAGTTCGTCGAGGTTCAGGTCGAGAGAACTGCGGCGCAGGCGCCGAAGACGCACAGCCGCGCGGTTGAGGTTCAGTTGGCCGAAGGGCGGCGCATCTTCGTGGAGCCGGGTTTCGATCCGGAGCATTTGCGAGCCGTGGTCGCGGCGTTAGAGACGCGATGACCGGCCTGCCGAGCCTGCGCTCGCTGGACGGGGCACAGAGCGCGCGAATCTGGCTGGCCGCCGAACCGACCGACATGCGTTGCGGCTTCGACCGCCTCGCCGAACGGGTAAGGACGGTGGTCGGGCAAGATCCACTTGGCGGCCATCTCTTCGTATTCCGCTCGCGCCGCGGAGATCGCTTGAAGATCCTTGTTTGGGATCGCGACGGTTTCGTGTTGTGGTACAAGCGCCTGGAGGCCGGCGTATTCAAGCTGCCTAAAGTGGAAGCGGGCGCGAGTTCGGTGGAACTGCGCGCCAGCGAACTGGCGATGGTTCTCGACGGCATCGACATGTCGCGACTAAGACGCGTGCCGCGCTACGAGCGCAATACGGCGCGAATCAGCGCATGAAAGATTGCGCGGCTGAGTAACATCGTAATAACTGCGGGCGCCTATTATATGTGACTTTCGAGTTAGTCAGCTTACCAGAGGACAGCGACGCGCTGAAGGCGATGGTGCGTTCGCTGGTTCTGGAACGCGACCGGGAGACGCAACGCGCAGCAGAGCAACAGCGCCGCGCGGAAGAACAACACCGCCGGGCAGAGGAAAGCAAGCAGCAAGCCGAAGATCTCCGCGGCCAGATGCTGCGGCTCCAGCTCGAACTGGAGCGTTTCCGGAAGTGGTATTACGGCCCGCGCGCGGATCGGCTGCAATCGAGCGGCGATGTGGCTCAGATGCTGCTTGCCTTCGCCGAGGAGTTGAACCGCAAACCCGTTCATCCGGACGATGCTCCGTCGACGACCGAAGCAGCTGATGAACCACGGTGCGTACGGCGTCGCAAAGGCCGGCGCAATCTTGCCGATTTCGAGAACTTTCCTGTCACGACGCATGTTCACGAGTTGAGCGCAGAGGAGCGCGCATGTCCGTGCTGTGGAGCGGAGCGCAAAGAGATCGGCGCGGACGAAAGCTGGCAGATCGAACACTATCCCGCCCGGTTCGAGCGCATCCGGCATCTGCGCACGAAGTACGCCTGCCCAACGTGCGAAAGCAAGGGCTCCGGCGCGCAAATCCAGACGGCGGCGAAGCCGGAATGCGCAATCGAGAAGGGTCTGGCCGGGCCGGGACTGCTGGCCTACATTGTCACGAGTAAGTTCTCCGATTATCTGCCGCTGTATCGTCTGGAAGACATCTTCGAGCGGCAAGGGTTCGAGATCTCGCGCGCCACGCAATCGGTCTGGTGCGGCGACGTGGCGGACCTAGTCGAGCCGCTGTACCGGCTGATGGCCGAGCGCGTGCGGGCTTCACACCTGGTGGCCACTGACGATACGATCATGCCGATGCTGGCCAAAGGCAAGACGGCGAACGCGCGCATGTGGGTTTACGCGGGCGACGAAGCGGGTCCATACAATATCTTCGACTTCACGCTGAACCGCGGCCGGGATGGCCCGAAGTACTTCCTCAAAGACTACCGGCAGGTTTTGCTGGCCGACGCCTATGGCGGGTACAACGGCGTGGTGGCCGGCAACGAGATCACGCGCGCGGGGTGCTGGGCGCACGCGCGCAGAAAGATCGTCGATGCTGAGAAGACGGCGCCTGACATCGCCCGGGAGGCGATTGAGTTGCTGCGCGCGCTGTATTCCGTGGAACACCGCGGTAAGAACCTGTCTGCGGCGGCACGGCTGGAGTTGCGCCGGGCCGATTCGGCGCCCGTGTTGGCCGACCTTAAGGAGAAGTTCCTCGGCTGGAAACAGCAGTTGCTGCCGAAGCACCCCATGGCGGAGGCGGTGAACTATGCTCTGGGCCAGTGGGCAGAGCTGACGGTGTTCTGTTCAGACGGCGCCGTGCCCATCGACAATAACGTAAGCGAGCGTGAGATGAAGCGGGTGGTGCTCAACCGCAAAAACTCGCTGTTCGTTGGCAATGCGCGCGGCGGCCGCACGGCGGCGATCCTGGCCAGCCTGACCAGCAGCTGCCGCCGGCACGGCGTGGACCCGCAACGCTACCTGACGCAGTTGCTGGTGAACCTGCCAGCCACACGTCTGAGTGACTTGCCGGCATGGTTGCCGGATGAGTGGAAGCGGCGTCAGACAGCGCCGGCCAGCCCGACGCCGGCCTAACCTCGCCGCGTAGTAGGATGAGGCTACCCTGGCCGAAAAGGATCGACTCCGGCCAGGGGCAGGCGAGGTTCTCAAATGCCCAGAAAGCGGGCTTTTTCAAAAGCAGAATCCGGCCACGTTTTCGGCCAGGCACGTAGGCCCGCGAAAATGTTCCGGGCTGGCCTGTATGCCCGCATCTCCACCGATGACCAGCAGACGCTGGCGATGCAGCACCGGGCGATGCGGGAGTATGTCGCCCGACGCGGCTGGACGGTTGCGCTGCAGATCCGTGAAGTGGGTTCCGGCGCGGCGAAGCGCGAAGCCCGCGAGAAACTGCTGGAAGCCGCGCGCCGGCGGGAGATCGATCTGGTGCTGGTGTGGCGGCTCGACCGCTGGGGCCGGTCAGTAACGGACCTGCTGGCCACTCTTCAGGAACTGGAACATCTCGGCGTCGGGTTCGTCTCTCTGACCGAAGCGTTAGACCTGACCACACCCGCCGGGCGAGCAATGGCTGGCCTGCTGGCGATCTTCGCCGAGTTCGAACGAGAGATCCTGCGGGAGCGAACGAAGGCGGGCTTGGCGCACGCGCGACAGAACGGGAAACGGCTGGGCCGACCGGCAACCGCCGCCGTACGCGCCGCGGAAATCCGGAATCTGCATCGCGCTGGCTTCAGCAAATCCGAGATTGCTCGCCGGCTAGAGATCGGGCGCACATCGGTCCGCCGCATTCTGGCCGCTGATTCCTCCCAGAAATAGGCCACCCAACCTGCGGTTCACGTAGCGCTCACCGCCGTTCAAGGTGCGCGGCCCCGGCTCCAACCTCGCTGACCACACGCTCCTTGAAGTCACGGCCGGCGGCGAACTGATCGTTGCGTCCGGGTCCGGTAACGGGTATCGCCTCGCAGAGATCGTGGGAGCGAGCAACCCGTCCGGATGGTCGGGCTGCATCAAGGTCAAGAGTCCGGCAGGCGTAACTGCGGGCTACATACTCCTCTATTCCAACCCGTAGTTCAATCGAAAGGACATGGTAATGAAGCTGATGCTGGATCACACTCAGCGTCTGAACCTGCACGCGCTCCTGGGCGCACAGCGGGCAGACGTGGGTTCCATTCGCGCAATCTGGGCCATTCAGGACCGGATTGCGATTGACGCCGAGGAAGAGAAAACACTCGAATTGAAACGAGACACCGTGGCGGGCCAGGAGCGCGTGGTGTGGAATCCCGCGCTGTCCCTGCCGGCGAGAGAATACGAGTTCACGGACGCGGAGATCGCCCGCCTCAAGGCGGCGCTTCATACGTGGGATTCCTACGGTGTGGCTACGGACCGGTGCTGGTTACAGCCGCTCGTGGAGATGCTGTTTTCGGCAGAAATGCGAGATTGAAGGCGATTGGGCCCCCACACGCCCGTGAGATCCGGTCTGTCCCATGCGTACCCATGTATTCACTCGGCTTCCTTGGAACATACCTACGGCGCTGACGTTTGGAGGCGATAGCCGATCCACGGTTCGGTGACTAGATACACGGGGTGCGCGGGATCCTCTTCGATCTTCTTGCGCAACTGATTGACAAAGGTGCGAAGGTACTCCACCTGATCGCCATAATCCGGTCCCCAGACCGCCTGCAAGAGTTTTGTGTGGGTGATCGTCACGTTCGGGCTGCTGGCAAGGTAGAGAAGAAGGTCGAATTCCTTCGGGGTGAGCCGAACGGCTTGTCCACGGACCACCACTCGCCGATCACTTGGATGGACCTGAATACCTCCCAGGTCGAGTACCACGGAGCTGGTGGCTGACACCGGCAGGCGTCTGAGTGCGGCTCTGATTCGCGCCATGAGTTCAGGAGTACTAAACGGCTTCGTGATGTAATCGTCGGCTCCGGCGTCCAGCGCGTCCACTTTGTCCTGTTCGGCGTCTCGCACAGTAAGCATGATGATGGCAACGTCCGATGTGGGCCGGATCTGACGGCACGTTTCGAGGCCGCTCATTCCGGGCATGTTCACATCCAGAAGAAGCAGATCGAATCGTCGTTCCCGAAAGGCCTGCAACGCTTCCTCACCCGTGCGAGCGTCGAACACCTCGTAGCCCTGACCCGACAGTGCGCTCTTGAGCACGCGCCTGATCTGCGGTTCATCGTCCACAACGAGAATCCTTGCTCCGGTCATGTACTGAGACACCTCGTCGCAGGTATGATCACTTCGAAACGTGCTCCCCGGCCTTGCGTGGCCGCGAGTTGGGCGTCACCCCCGTGAGCGCGCGCAATCTGCCTTACGACGGCCAGTCCCACCCCGGAACCAGGGACGCTGTGTTTTTGCGAATGCGCGCGGTAGAAGCGGTTGAAGACTCGTTCGGAGTCACCTGGCGGCACGCCCGGACCTTCGTCGGCAACCCAGAAGACAACGCCTCCATCGCGCCGTTCGGCGCCGAAATGAATAGCCGCCGTGGCTGATGAGTATTTGACTGCGTTGTCCAGCAACTGCCGGAGCGCGAGTTGAATCAACTCGCGGTCAACGCGAACCGGCGGTCCGACAGATGCCGACGAAATGTCAACTCTCCGTTCCTGCAATCGGGTCCCCATCTGCCGCACAACCGTCGAGAGAAGTTCCGTCGGTTGTACCTCGATCTCGTTCAGCTTGAAGTTACCGCCTTCGATTCGAGACGTCTCGATGGCGTCACTCACAAGTCCGTTGAGGCGGTCGGCTTCCTCGTCCACGATCTTCAGCATTTCTCTTTGTCCTTCCGGAATTGCCGGGTCGGCGCTAACGGAAGTGATCGCCGCCTTAATCGCTGTCAAAGGAGTTTTGAACTCGTGCGCGACGGCGTCGAGCAACGTGGATTTCAGCTCTTCACTCTGCCGGGCCGCCTCAGCGCGGTTTTCCGCCTCCTGCGTGCGAACGCGCTCCAACCCGATAGCCACCAGATTGGAGATTGCGTCAACCGTGGTGTCGCTGATATCGCCCCGCAGTCCAAGCACGCCTGCCGGCTTTCCGCCGAGCCGGATCAGCGAGAATCGTGTGTCCAGCGCATCCGTTCGTGAGCCGATGTCCCCGGAGAGCGCTGCATCGAGGATTTGTTGCGGAATGCTCAGGTCTTCGGGACCGCCCTTGTACTCTTGTCCGGTCGCGACGTCGTACAGGGACACGGCGGGTATAGAAAACGACTGAGCAACGCTCCGCGCCAGGCGTTGTGGCAACGGGCCACCACCATGGTCTAACAATACGCTGGTGCCCAGCGCGTACAGCCGTTCCAACTCGTGCTGCTTTCGAATGGAGGTCAGGGTCTGCCGCCGCGCGCGCGCCGATAGCTGGCTCGCCACAATCGCGGTTGCCAGGAAAGCCAGCAATGCCACCCAATTCTCAGCATCGGCGACGGTGAGCGTCCCAAACGGCGGGAAGAAAAAGAAGTTGAAGAGCAGCATCCCGCCGATGGAAGCGACTACAGCCTCAAGCAGCCCCCACGTTGAGGCGATGATCAGAACGACGACGAGGTATGCGAAGCCTGTCGTTGTGGCGTTCACGGGTAATGCGCGGCAAGCGACCGTCACTGCGATCAGAACAAGGATCGTGCAGAGAAGTCGCAAGGCCGAACGCATCAGTGCCCGACTATAACCCACAAGCGCATTCTAGCGACGACTAGCGCTGTCCGCTAGCGCTTTATGAACTTCTTACGCCGCCTTTATGGATTCCTTATGCGCTGCTTGTGACTTCCTTATGCCCGGATTCTTACCCTGAAGCAGGTGATTCATATGGTCACAACCAGCGCCACCCAAGGGAGCGCGCTCAACGGCGCGGCAACACCGGCAAGGCTCGAAGTCAATGCCATCTACGCCGACTGTCGTTCAACTTTGAGTGCAGTGCGGCAAGCGGCCAGGCTAGCATCGAGCCTTCACGCCCAAATACGGATCCTCCTGCCGTCAATCGTCCCGTATCCGTTGTCTTTGCTCGAGCCGCCGGTGTGTGAGGCCCACCAGCGCAGAGTGCTTACGACCCTCGCCGGAGGCGCCCCGATCGAGACGGTGGCTCAGATCGTGTACTGCCGCGATTGCACCGATGTGAATCGCGTCACGCAGCCGGAGTCGCTCGTCGTCATCGGCGGTCCGCGGACGCGGTGGTGGCCATTTGGAAGGCTTCGCGCTCTGACGCGCGTGCTGGACCGCGCGGGACACCATGTGGTTTCTGTTACCAACACGGACGGTCGACATGCTTGACCTCGTGTACATCCTGATCGTCGTGCTGTTCTTCGTCGCGATGTGGGGCCTCGTGAGGGCCTGCGAAAGGCTCTGATATGGAAATCGTTCTTGCGGGATCGGTGGCATTCCTGCTCTTCCTCTACCTGCTTTACGCTCTGCTGAAGCCGGAGCGCTTCTGAGGTTTTATGACACAAGTCGGCATCTTCCAGACCGTCATCTATTTCGCCGTGATCCTCCTGATCACGAAGCCGATGGGTACTTTCATGGCGGCGGTGTTTGACGGCCGCCGAACATGGCTTCATCCGGCGCTACATCCGCTGGAACGTCTGGTGTACCGTGTCTCCGGTGTGCGTGAGGATGCCGGGCAGCGGTGGACGCAATATGCCGGCTCACTACTGGCGTTCAGCTTCATTTCATTCTTGGTCCTGTACGCGATCCAGCGTTTCCAGGGTGTGCTGCCGCTGAACCCGCAGGGTTTCGGTTCGGCGCAGGTGAGCCCCGACCTTGCATTTAACACCGCGGTCAGCTTCATGACCAATACCAACTGGCAGGCGTATTCGGGTGAGAGTACTCTCAGCTATTTCGTTCAGATGGCGGGCTTGACCGTGCAGAACTTCGTGTCGGCTGCCGCGGGCATCGCCGTCGCAATTGCGCTGATCCGCGGCTTTTCGCGGCAGCAGACGCAGTCGATCGGCAATTTCTGGGTGGACCTCACGCGTGCCACGGTCTACATCCTGCTGCCGATCTCGCTCGCCGCAGCGCTGTTCTTTTGCTCGCAAGGGGTGGTACAGAACTGGAAATCCTATACGCAGGTACAGACGGTTGAGGGCGGGAGGCAGGTGATCGCGCAGGGACCGGTCGCGTCGCAGGAAGCCATCAAGGAACTGGGTACGAACGGTGGTGGCTTCTTCAACGCGAACTCGGCTCACCCCTATGAGAACCCCACGCCGCTGACCAACTTCGTCGAGATCTTTCTGATTTTCCTGATACCCGCCGGGCTCACCTACACGTTCGGCCAGATGGTCGGCGATACCCGGCAGGGCTGGGCTTTGTTCGCCGCGATGAGCGTTCTCTTCCTTGCCGGTGTGTTCACAACGTACATGGCCGAAGCCAACGGCAATCCGATCCTCGCCCAAGCAGGCGTCGAACAAACCGCTTCTCCCACACAACCGGGCGGCAACATGGAGGGCAAGGAGGTTCGCTTCGGCATTGCAGCATCAGCGCTGTTCGCCACCATCACCACCGGGGCGAGCTGCGGGGCAGTCAACAGCATGCACGACAGCTACACGCCGATCGGCGGTCTGGTTCCGATCTTCAACATGCTCACGAATGAGGTCATCTTCGGAGGCGTGGGGGCCGGGCTGTACGGAATGCTCCTGTTCGCGATTCTGGCCGTGTTTATTGCCGGCCTCATGGTGGGCCGGACACCGGAGTACATCGGGAAGAAAATCGAAAGCAAGGAAGTGAAGATGGCGATGCTGGCACTGATCGCAACCGCGGCCAGCGTGCTGCTGTTCGCGGGCGCCTCAAGCGTGACCCACTTCTCCAAAGACTCCTATCTCAACCCGCCGGGACCGACGACGGAGAACCGTAACAACCAGGGGCCTCACGGGCTCTCAGAAATCCTGTACGCCTACGCGAGCGGTGCCGCCAACAACGGCAGCGCTTTCGCCGGCCTGAATGCCAATACGCCCTGGTACAACGGCACGCTCGGGGTGGCGATGCTGATTGGTCGTTTCCTGATCATCGTACCTATGCTCGCGGCCGCAGGAAGCCTTGCCGGTAAGCGGAAGGTGCCGGCTTCCGGCGGAACGTTCCCGACCCATGGGCCGTTGTTCGTTACTCTGATCGCCGGCACCGTGGTGATCGTGGGTGCTCTGACGTTCTTTCCGGTGCTCTCGCTTGGCCCTATCGTCGAGCACTTCCTGATGCACCAATCGAGGGTGTTCTGATGCCGACACACGCACCTGTACAGACCAAGACGGATTCGGTCACCACGCTCCTCCCCACGAAGCGAGCAAAAGCCCGGCCGCTGTTTGACCGCGAAATTCTCGGACGTGCCGCGCGCGATGCCGTACGCAAGCTGAACCCGGCCACTCTGGCGAAAAACCCGGTTATCCTCGTCGTCGAGGTCGGAGCGATTCTGACCACCATCCTGGCGGTCCGGGATTTTGCGGCAGGCGCTGCTAACGTCGGCTTTGCCGTTCAGATCGCGCTTTGGCTATGGTTCACCGTCCTTTTTGCGAACTTCGCCGAAGCCATGGCCGAAGCTCGCGGCAAAGCCCAGGCGGACAGCCTGCGAAAGACAAAGACCGACTCTGTGGCCAAGAAGATTGTTGGCCACAAAGTGGAGCGAGTCTCCTCCTCGCAACTGCGGGCTGGAGATGTTGTCCTTGTCGAAGCCGGCGACATCATTCCTGGCGACGGAGAGGTGATCGAGGGTATCGCGACCGTCGACGAGTCGGTCATCACGGGGGAAAGCGCGCCAGTGATTCGCGAATCGGGCGGCGATCGCAGCGCCGTCACGGGCGGAACAAAGGCTCTCTCTGACTGGATCCGGATTCGCATAACGTCGAACCCCGGTGAAACCTTTCTCGATCGAATGATCGCGCTCGTGGAGGGGGCACAACGGCAGAAGACGCCGAACGAGATTGCGCTCAACATTCTGATCGCCGGCCTTACGCTCATGTTTCTGCTCGCTGTCGTCTCCCTCGTGCCGTTCTCTGCCTATAGCGTGGGCGAGGCAGGAGGCGGCACAGCGCCAACCGTTACGGTCCTGGTGGCGCTACTCGTATGCCTGATTCCGACGACGATCGGCGGTTTGCTCTCTGCCATTGGAATCGCCGGCATGGATCGGGTGATGCAGCACAACGTACTCGCTATGAGCGGCAGGGCAGTGGAAGCTGCGGGCGATGTGAACACGCTGCTGCTCGACAAGACCGGAACCATAACCCTGGGCAACAGACAGGCCGTCGAGTTTCTTCCGGTGAAAGGTGTATCCCAGCGTGACCTGGCCGATGCCGTTCAACTCTCCAGCCTTGCCGACGAGACTCCCGAAGGCAGATCGATTGTCGTTTTGGCGAAGGAGAAATACCAATTGCGAGGACGGCAGGTCGGCGAGCACGAGGCGCATTTCATCCCGTTCTCGGCGTACACACGCATGAGCGGTGTCGATATCGATGGCCGCCAACTGCGGAAGGGCGCACCAGATGCGGTCGCAGCCTTCGTTCGGGATCAAGGCGGTGACGTTCCGCCTGCGTTCGGCGAAATATCGGAGCGCATATCTCGCGCCGGTGGAACGCCGCTGGCGGTTGCTGATGGTGCGCGGATACTCGGCTTCATTCACCTGAAGGACATCGTGAAAGGCGGAATGAAGGAACGCCTCGCGCAACTGCGAGCCATGGGCATTCGCAGCGTCATGATCACAGGTGACAACCCGCTTACGGCGGCGGCAATCGCAGCGGAGGCCGGCGTCGATGATTTCCTCGCTCAGGCCACGCCGAAAGACAAGCTGGAGTACATCAAACGCCAGCAGGGCGACGGCCGCCTGGTTGCGATGACCGGCGACGGCACCAACGATGCCCCCGCGCTCGCACAGGCGGACGTCGGTCTGGCAATGAACACCGGGACCATGGCGGCGAAAGAGGCCGGCAACATGGTGGATCTCGACAGCAATCCCACAAAGCTCATTGAGGTGGTCGCAATCGGAAAGCAGTTGCTGATCACGCGGGGAGCGCTAACTACGTTTTCGATTGCGAATGATGTGGCCAAGTACTTCGCCATCATTCCCGCAATGTTCATGGCCGCCTTCCCGGTGCTGGCGAAGCTGAACATCATGCGGCTGGCGACACCGCAGAGCGCAGTCCTATCGGCGGTGATCTTCAACGCGCTGATTATCATTGCTCTGGTTCCGCTGGCGTTGCGCGGTGTGAAATACCGACCATCCACAGCGGCCTCGCTGCTGCAGCGCAACCTGCTTCTTTACGGGCTCGGGGGACTGATTGTGCCGTTTCCAGGAATCTGGCTGATTGACCGGTTCCTGGTTCTGCTTGGTTTGGCGTAGGAGGAGAAGTTTATGTGGCGGCAAGTCATGCCCGCACTTCGCATCACACTCGCGATGACTGTTCTCACGGGACTGGTATATCCGGCGCTCGTCACCGGGATCGCGCAGGTCGCTTTCCGGCGGCAGGCGGATGGCAGCCTGATCGTGAAGAACGGGCGCGTGATCGGCTCAGAGTGGATTGGGCAGACGTTCACCCGCCCCGAGTATTTCCACTCGCGACCGTCCGCGGCAGGCGAGGGGTACGACGCGGCTGCTTCGGGCGGGTCCAGCTTGGGCCCTACCAGCTCCAAACTGCTGGATCGCGTCAAGCACTCTGTGGCCGCGTATCGCGCCGCCAATCCTGAGGCTGGAACTCGGGTTCCGGCGGACGCGGTCCTTGCCTCCGCGAGCGGTCTGGATCCTCACATTACTCCGGACAATGCCGCGCTTCAGGCGGCCCGGGTAGCGAAAGCTCGCGGGGTCCACAGGGAGCGCGTTGTGGAGCTCCTCCGGCAAATGCAGGAGACTCGGGATCTCGGGCTGTTAGGTGAGCCGCGAGTCAACGTTCTCCGATTCAATCTCGCGCTCGACGAGCGTTTCCCAATGGCGCGCTGAAGGGCATTTGAGGGCAGATTCATGCGATGGCTGATACTCACGATACTCATGTGCGCAACAGCATTTGCGGATACCCAACGTGAGCGGGTTCTCGATGAGAGAATCCAGCTTCTCGAAAGGCGAATTGAGGCGCTGGAATCCAGGTTGATCACGGCCACGCAGCGACTCTCCGCGCCCGAGAGCAGCTCACCGGCATCGTCGCCGGCAGATGCGCCGCCTGAACCCCCGCGGCTTGAACTACCTGGAGGGCTCACTGCCAGCGCATACTTCGACGGCAACTATACGTGGAACACTGCCCGACCGTACAACCGCGTCAACCTGCTGCGCGCCTATGACGTGCTGCACAACAACTTCAACATCAATCAGACAGGACTCGTGATCGAGCGTGCCATTGACCCGAAGGCGGGCAGGCGGTTGGGCCTGCGACTCGATCTCATGTACGGGCAGGCAACGGAGACTGTACAGGGCGGCGCTCAGAACGAGCCGCGACCGCGGGTCTATCGACCGGTGTTTCAGGCTTATGGATCCTGCCTCGCCCCGGTCGGGCGTGGATTGAACATCGACTTCGGAAAGTTCGCGGGGGCACTCGGGTACGAGGGCAATTACACGAAGGACCAGTTCACCTACAGCCGCGCATACTTTTTCAACTTTCTGCCCTTCTACCACATGGGCTTTCGATCCACATACGCCTTCACTGACGGCGTGTCGCTTACTCACTGGATGGTGAACGGGGCGCAGCAGACTGAAGATTTCAACGGCTTCAAATCGAACGCGTTCTTGCTGAATCTAAAGCCGGCAGGCAATTTATCGTGGAACATCAACTACTACTTCGGCCGCGAGAGCCGCGAGTTCGTTGCGATCCACAATCCCGAACTGCCGGCCGTTCCAAGCCAGCCCGGATTGCCGGCGACGGCCATCGGTCCGGCTCCCGACGGTCGCTTCCATGTCCTGGACTCGTACGCGAGTTGGCGGCTGAACGACAAGCTCACTGTCGTCGGCGAAGCAGACTATGTGATCAACAGAACTGCCGCTGCATCCGAGCCATCGCGTGTAATCGGAGGGGCGGCATATGCCGCTTACCAGTTCAATCCTTCGTGGATGCTGGCGACTCGGTTCGAGTACCTTGACGACCGGCACGGCCTCTTCAGCGGGGCTTCGCAGGCGCTGAAAGAGAACACCCTGGCTCTGACGTATGCGCCGCGACCCGGTTTCCAGATCCGCGGCGAGTGGCGCCGCGACTACTCAAACCGCCAATTCTTCTTCACGAACGACCCGGAGCGCTTGACCTCGCGGCAAAACACGGCGACACTCGGTCTTCTCTGGTGGTTTGGCAAGGAAGGAAATTGGTGACCTACGGAATCCTGAGCGGTCGTTATGCCCACGCGTGACGGGAGACCCGATCCGGAACTTCTGCTGCGGCAGGTGCAAGCGGAAGAACGAAGCGCCCGGCGCGGACGCCTCAAGGTATTCCTGGGCTATTCCTCCGGCGTGGGAAAGACCTTTACCATGCTGGATGAGGGGAGGAGGCGTCGCCAGCGCGGAGAAGATGTTTTGGTGGGGGCGATTCAGGAGAAGAGGCCACCGGAAACAGATGCGCTGCTCTCTGTGCTCGAAGTCATCCCCATGCGGCTGCTCAACGGCAAGGCGTGTATCGATATCGATGCTGTCCTCCGCCGCCGGCCGGGCGTTTGCCTGATCGACGGATTGGCATGGGACAACCCCCCTGGAAGCCGAAACGCACAGCGGTGGCAGGACGTTGAGACCTTGCTGGAGGCCGGCATCTCCGTACTGGCGACGGTCAACCTGCAATATATCGCTGAGTACGCGAGACGGGTTGAGGAAATCACCGGCAAGCACGTCAGTGAAACAGTCCCGCTAGCGTTCATTCACCGCGCCGATGAAATCGAGATCGTTGACGCACCTGCCATCGACGCGCTCCGTCACGCGGGAGAATCGGCGGTCGATCGGGAGAACCAACTCAAGGCACTTCGCGAGTTGGCGCTGCTCGCTGCCGCCGATGTGGTGGACAGGCAGTTGGAAATGTACCTCGAGCGTGCGGGGATTGCGGCGCAGTGGGGCACGCAGGAGCGGATCCTGGTTTGCATCACAGCACGCTCCGACGCCTCTGAAATGATCGCGAGCGGCGAGCGGAATGTTCGGCGGTTTCACGGAGAGTTGTTCGTCGTTTACGTCGAGCAGAAGGCCCTGACACAGAGCGATGAGGAGCAACTTGGCAGAAACATAGACGCTGCGCGGCGGGCCGGCGCGCGCGTGGAGAACTTGCAGGGCGAGGATCCGGTTGACGCCATCCTCCGGTTTGCCGTGGATCACGGCATCACTCAGATCTTCCTCGGTCACAGCCGTCGAAGCGGGTGGTGGACCAATCTCGTCGGAACGCCTGTGGACAGGCTGATCCGTCGCGCGGAGGGGATGGACGTGCAAGTCTTTCCTCATTAAGATGCGCGGGCGGCTGAAGGTCTATCTCGGTTACGCGGCGGGCGTCGGCAAGACCTACCAGATGCTCGTGGACGCTCAGGAACTGAAGCGTCAGGGCAAGGACATCGTAATCGGCTATTTCGAGCCACATGGCCGTGCCGATACGATTGCGCAGACATCTGGCCTCGAACTGCTTCCACGCCGGCGCATCGAATATCGCGGCGCCGTCTTCGAAGAGATGGATACCGACGCGATTCTCCGAAGAGCGCCGCAGATCTGTGTCGTCGACGAACTGCCGCACACCAATGTGCCGGGTTCGGGACGCGAGAAGCGGTGGGAGGACATCCTTGTTGTGCTGGAGCACGGGATCGATGTTCTGACCACGATGAATATACAGCACCTCGAAAGCCTTAACGACCAGGTCTCTCAAATTACCGGCATCAAGGTGCGTGAGACGCTTCCAGACTGGGTGATGAAGCAGGCGGATGAGGTCGTGATGGTGGACCTGACGCCCGGCGCCTTGCTGAACCGGCTGAGGCGCGGGGTAGTGTACGCACCTGACAAGGCTGAAAAGGCGATGGAGAACTTTTTCCGTGAGCCGGTGCTGGTCGCGCTTCGAGAGATGGCGCTCCGGCAGACCGCTCACGAGCTAGATATCCGCCAGCCGGTTCCGGACGGCTCGGCTCCTGGCATAGTGCCGTCTGCCGTCATGGCATCCGATGCGCTCAGTCATCGGGGCACCGAGCGTCTGCTCCTTCACATCACCAGCAACCCAGCCACGGCAGCCTTGATTCGACGCGGACGTCGAGTTGCTGACTACCTGCAGGCCGACTGCATTGCGGTGGCGGTAGAGCGCTCGGCGAGGCTGGAATCCTTGACGCCCGAGGAACGGGACAGACTGAACAAGCACCTCGAGTTCGCGCGCAACCTGCACATCGACACTCGCGTGCTGGAAGGAGAGGATGCCGCATTGACGCTGGTCGAGTTTGCCCGTGCAAACAGGGTCACGCAGATCCTCATCGCGCGCCCGCACAAGACACCTTGGACGGCTGCCCTCGGCCGATCACTCGTGCAGCGCGTCGTCCGCCTAGCCACCGAAATGCGCGTAACCATTGTTGCTGACCGGAAGAAAGGCGGTGCGAGATGAGGCGGCGACCGATGAATCTATGAGCCGGGAAGACGGCCTCCCGGAATGTGCAAGAACGCCGCAGCCGACTACCCGCACCCAACAGGAGGGTGTAAAACAAACTGTGTAACGGCCATCGGTGAAAATAGGAGAATCCGATGGCAATAGACCCGAAGCTGATCGACCAGTTGTTGAAGGACTACAAGAAGCCGGAAGACATTCTCGGCGAGAGTGGGCTGCTGAAGCA
>JAJFUV010000351.1 GCA_021372245.1 Terriglobales bacterium | reverse complement strand
TCTCTCGGGCCGGTGAACTCCGCGTCCCCGTGCGCGATCAGAATGTCGAACAGCCGCAGAATGAAGGACTGGTTCGCCCCAACGGGACCGCGGCCTTCGCCCGTGCGGAAGTCCACGCGGAACGGCCACGGCGAGTTCTGCGCGTCGCCGGCACGCATGTTCGCCGCAAGCAATCGCGCGGTGTTGCGGGCAACGTCCAGGTACTTGCGGTCCTTGGTTTCGTCATAAAGCAGCACCAGCGCGTATGCGGCGATGGCGGCCTTGTCCGGCTGCACCTCGTAAGGTTTGTCGGCCTGCGAACCGCAATCCGGCGGTTGAGGGAACTTGCCGCGCAACCCGGTCGAACGCGGAAAACGCGGAAACTTGCCTTCGTCCGGAGTGAGATTTTCTTTCACCAGGTAGTCTCCCATGTACCGGGCGAATTCGAGCACCTTGGGATTCTTCCTGCCGGTCCACTCGTAGTACTTGAGGTAGCTGATGATCCCCATGCCGTTCTGCATGGCCGGGATGAAGTCCGGCCGGCGTTCCACGGGTTTGTAATCGCCGTCCATGAACGTCATCCAGACGAAGCGCGGATAGCCGTGCTCGATGGGGCAGTTCAAATACCAGCGCATTTCGCGGTCGATTACTTCGCGCCAGGGCGCCCACGGCTGCAGCACGCCGCCGGCGTCGTACACGGCCTTGTGGGCGGCGATGGTTTGGGCGCGGGTGGGGAGAAAACAGCACAGGACGAGGGCAATCGAAAAGGCGGTCCGCATGTGAAAACCTCACACCGAGACAGTTAGATCCAATCACATAAGACTATCACACACAACCGTCCGCTACGCATAAAATTGCGCGTCCATCCCCATTTCGAGGTCCGGAGGTTGCCGCCCGGCGCAAATCGAACGCGCTATTGGAATGAGGTGAAATTTACCTTGCGAGCCGCGCTCAGGATGCGTCATAGTGGAGAGGAGCGGTTAAAAGAATGTAGAGCGCACCAGAGCCGGCACCACTTCGAAGAACGCCCGAGGCGCGCTCGAAATCTATATGGAAACGGACGTTTTTCGATGCCTGAGAACTACATGTTCCTCACCGAACTTCTCGGGCTCAAAGTGTATGATCTCAAGCGCCGGCGCATAGGGCGCGTGAGAGACGCCGCTCTGGTTCCCCTGGTTGATCCGGTTCGCGTGGACCGGTTTCTGGTTGGCGGCGGTTGGGCTTGGCTGACGGTCCGTCACGACCAGGTGGCCTCCATCTCTCTCGACGGCATCTACCTGCGCGACGAAAACCTCACCCCGCACCACGGCGACGAATACATGCTGCGCATGGTGCGCGACCTTCTCGACCAGCAGGTGATCGACGCGCAGGGACGCAAAGTGGTCCGGGTCACCGACATCACTTTCGAAATCCGGCAGGAAAACAGTCACGACGTCCTGTGGGTGTCGGACGTGGACATCGGCGTCCGGAGCATCTTCCGGCGACTGTTCCAGGGGGTGCTGCCGCCGCGTTGGGTCCGCAAGGCGCAGGTGATCATCCCCCCGAGTTCCATCCGTTGGGAATTCTGCAACATCGTCGAACCCGATCCGCAGCGGCGCCTGCGCCTGAACATCACCCACCAGGCCTTGGAGAGCCTGCACCCGGCCGACTTGGCCGACATCGTCGAGGAGTTGAGCCCCGAGGACCGCGAAGCCATCTTCGAAACGATCGCGAGCGACGCGGCGGCGGACGCGCTTTCAGAAGTCGAGCCGGACATCCAGACCAGCATTCTCGAATCGCTCGAAACCGAAAAAGCCGCCGACATCGTCGAAGAGATGGCGCCTGACGAGGCGGCCGACGCTTTGGCGGAACTTGAGGACGAGAAATCCGCCGAGATTCTCGAAGAGATGGAGACGGAGCCGAAGACCGAGGTCAGCGAGTTGCTCGAATACGACGAAGACACGGCGGGCGGCATGATGAACACCGAGTACGTGTCCCTGCATGCAAACGCCAAGGTCAACGACGCGGTGGCGGCGCTCAAGGGCCACGAGGAGTTGCTCGAGAGCCTCAACACGCTGCTGCTGGTGGACGCCGACGAGCGCCTGACCGGCGCAGTCCCAGTGGCGCGGTTGTTTGTAGCCCACGGTGAGACGCCGCTCAAGGATTTGTCCGTGGAGAGGTTGCTCAGTGTGCGGGTGGACGAAAAGCAAGGCAACGTTACCGAACTGTTTGACAAGTACAACCTACTGACGCTTCCGGTTCTGGATGAGGAAGGCAAACTGGCCGGCGTAATCACGGCCGACGATATCATCTCGGTTTTGAGGCAGAAGTGACGGGTATCCACCATGGGCGGCTCGATCGATGCTGAAGAGGCTTCGCTACCACATCCTGATCTTCTTTTCGGTGATCGGGCCGGGTTTCATCACGGCCATGGTGGACAACGATGCCGGCGGCATCTTCACCTATTCGCAGGCCGGCGCCAAGTACGGGTATCTGCCGCTGTGGACGTTGATTCCGATCACCATCCTGCTCATCGTGACGCAGGAGATGTGCTCGCGCATGGGCGCGGTTACTGGCAAGGGCCTTTCCGATCTCATTCGCGAAGAATTCGGCCTGCGGACAACTTTTCTGATCCTGGCGGCGCTGGTGGTCACAAACTTCGCCAATGTCGTAGCGAACTTCGCCGGCGTCGCCAGTTCGCTTGAACTGTTCCATGTCAGCCGCTACATCTCCGTGCCCATAGCGGCGGTCGCGGTTTGGTTCCTGGTAGTCAAGGGCACCTATCAAAGCGTGGAGCGAATCTTCCTGTTCGCGTGCGTGATCTATATCTGCTACATCATCAGCGGCGTTCTGGTAAAGCCGGATTGGAAAGAGGCAGCCATTTACAGTGTGCGACCGGTGCTGATGCTTGATCCGGGCTATATCACGATGATCATCGGCATGGTGGGCACCTCGATCGCACCGTGGATGCAGTTCTACCTGCAGGCGGCGGTAGTGGAGAAAGGCATTTCGGCGAAGGACTACGCAGAGAGCCGCATCGAGGTAATCGTGGGCTGCATCGCCATGTCCGTGACCGCATTCTTCATCATCGTGGCGTGCGCGGGCGCCATCTGGTCCGTGTCGCCGCGCGACATCGAAGACTCCACCGATGCGGCGCTCGGCCTGCGGCCCTTCGGCCATTACGCGTACTTGCTGTTCTGCGCCGGCCTGCTTAACGCATCGCTGTTTGCCGCCTGCATCCAGCCGCTCTCAACGGCTTACACGGTCTGTGAGGGTTTGGGGTTCGAGAGCGGCGTGAATCGCCGCTTCAGGGAAGCCCCCATCTTCTATTGGCTCTTCACGCTACTGGTGGGTCTGGGCGCCGCGCTGGTGCTGCTGCCGCAACTGCCTCTGGTGAAGGTGATCCTGTTTTCGCAGGTCATCAACGGCGTGCTGCTGCCGTTCGTGCTGATCTTCATGATCCTGCTGGTGAACAAGGAAGGAATCATGAAGGAGTGGCGCAACTCGCGGACCTACAACTTGGTGGCCTGGGTATCGGTGGTAATCCTGATCGGCCTCACGCTGGCACTGGTAGGTGTAACCTTGCGGGATCTCGTGGCCCGCTGATACACCGTCGGCTACGTTCAGCTTTTTCGAGCATCAACCCGCGAAAGACAACCGGCCTTCCGTAGTGCTAGGCTAAGTAACTGTTCCTGGTGGGAGGAACAATCATGCTTGCTACGAGACGTGAAGTACTGGGGGCTCTTGTGGCGGCGGCTTTGGCGAGGGCGGAAGAAAAGTCCGCCGTTACCCGCTACGTGCGGTTCCGCCGCGGCCCCGTTACGGCTTACGGCATCCTGGAGGGGGACGCCGTCAAGGAGTTGCGCGGCGGGCTGTTCGCAAACCCGCAGCCGGCCGGCAAAACCTATCCGCTTTCGGGCGTGAAGCTGCTCTATCCGTGCCAGCCTCCCAAGGTGCTGGCCGTGGGCGTGAATTACAGGAGCCACATCGGCAGTTCGGCCGCGCCGTCGAATCCGGAAATCTTCTACAAACCCGTCAGCGCCTTGCAAAACCCGGGGGACCCGATCATCTTGCCGAAGGACTCCACCGTGGTTCACTATGAGGGCGAACTCGTCCTGGTAATCGGTAAACGGGTGCGCCACGCTTCCGCCGAGGAGGCGCGCGCGGCCATCTTCGGCGTAACCTGCGGCAACGACGTGAGCGAACGCCTCTGGCAAAACGGTCCGCGCAAGGATATGCAGTGGTGGCGCGCCAAGGGCTCCAACACGTTCGCACCGCTGGGACCCGTGATTGCGAAGGGCCTGGATTATTCAAAGCTGATGCTCCAGACGCGGCTCAACGGCAAGGTAGTCCAGAAGCAGTCGACGTCGGACCTGCTGTTCGACGGGCCCGCGATCGTCAGCTTCATCAGCCGCTACGTCGAACTCGTACCGGGCGACGTCATCTACACCGGCACGCCGGGCAAGACGGATAAGATCGCGCCAGGCGACGTGGTCGAGGTGGATATCGAAGGCATCGGCGTCTTGCGCAACCCCGTCCAGGCCGAGTAGGAACAAATCCGGCACGCTTTTCGTCTCCTTTTATTGATGGGTTGGATGGAGAGCGTGACAGGTTTGTTCGTCCAGACGGCGGCAAACGTGTGGCGCAACAAGTTGCGCAGCTTCCTCACGATGTTCGGCATCGCGTGGGGAATCGTGTCGCTGGTATTGATGTCGGCCTTGTGCGACGGCTTCCGGGTGGGTCAGCGCAAGAACATGGCTCAGATAGGAGACAACATTGTCTTCCTGTTCGGCGGACGCACGCAGATGCACGCCGGCGGCCAGCGGGCGGGCCGTCGCATCTTCCTGAATGAGCGCGACGTGCATGCGCTGCGCGAGCAGTGCCCGCTGCTCCAAACCGTCTCCGGCGAATTGCGATCCGAGTCGGTAGCCGCGGGGAGCGCCTTCAATTCCGGAAGGTTCACGGTTATCGGCGTGAGCCCCGAATACCTGAAACTGCGCAACCTGCCCGTGGAGACGGGGAGGCAGGTGCAGGGTCCCGATGTTGCCGAAGGGCGGCGCGTCTGCGTGCTGGGCGCCTCGGTCAAGAAGCAATTGTTTGAAGAGCGCCGCGCTCTCGGTGAGCGGATCTCCATTGCGGGCTACCCCTACACCGTCATAGGGGCGATGGGCAAGAAAAGCCAAAACAGCTCTTATGATGGGTGGGACAACGAGAAGATTCTGATCCCCGTGAGCAGCCTCCGCCGCGACCGGCCGCCTTACGCCGAAGCCGTGACCGAGGGCCGCCTGGACGCCATTCTCTACCGGCCGGTATCTGTCCAAGAGTGGAAGCCCGCCCGAATGCAGGCGATGAAGCTACTGGGACGGCTGCACGACTTCGACCCGAAGGATGAAGGAGCGCTTGGAGTATGGGACATGATTGAGGGCGCCGAACTGTTCGACAAAGTCTTCGACGCGACTGAGATCTTCCTGGCCGTTGTGGCACTGGTCACGCTCACGCTGGGTGGGGTTGGCGTGATGAATACCATGATGATGGCCGTCGCCGAGCGCACGCATGAAATCGGCGTAAAGAAAGCCCTCGGGGCCACCAAGCGGCGCATTCTTCTGGACTTCTTTCTGGAGGGGCTGGTGCTCGCGCTGTTGAGCGGGTTGGTGGGCACGGCAGCCGTGTGGGCCCTGGCGAGCGCGGTCAATGCGCTGCCCATGCCGGACATGTTCGCAGGTCTGCCAATCCAGTTGAAGACGGCGCTCATCGCCATTGCGGCCCTGGGATCGGTGGCGGTGCTGGCGGCGTTGCCTCCAGCCTGGCGTGCGGCGCGGCTCACACCGGTAGAAGCCTTGAGGTTCGAGAGGTAGACATGGGCTGGAGAATGATTCTCGCCGAAGCGCTCGAATCCATGCGATTCTACCGGCGGCGCACATTGATTACTATCGTGAGCCTGGGCTGGGGCGTGGCGTCCTTCCTCATCCTGATGTCCTACGGCGACGGGTTCGATCGGAATCTGCGCGCCGCATTCACAGCCGTGGGGCAGGACCTGGTGTTGACTTTCAACGGCCAGACCAGTCTTCAGGCGGGCGGCTTGCGATCCGGCCGTCCCATTAAGCTGGTGGAAAGTGACGTTGCGGCCATCAGGGAAGCCGTGCCCGCGGTAGGCGCCATCTCCCCGGAGATGATTCGAGGACGCGTAGTGGTGGTCCGCGGCACCCGCGAGAAGCGTTATCAGCTACGCGGCGTGCGGGCGGAGTACCAGCGCATTCGAAATATGCAACTTATCGACGGACGCTGGATCAACGAGGACGACACGCAGCAGCGGAACCGCGTAGCCGTGCTCGGCGCCACGGTGGCCCGAGAACTGTTCAGCGGCATCCCTCCGGTGAACGAAGAGATTACCATCAGCGGAGTGCGCTTCACGGTCGTCGGGGTGTTGGACACCAAGCTGCAGATAGCGAATTACTCACGCCGCGATAACGAGTGCATCTTTGTGCCGTACGACACTGTGTCCCTGTTCGCCGACACGCACTACCCCGAAATCCTGGTTTGGACGCCGCGCGCGCCCGGAATGCGGGAGAGCGCCATACGAGGCGTACGGGCAACGCTGGCGCAGATCCACGGCTTCTCACCACAGGACGAGAAAGCCGTCGAGGTACTCGCGTTCAGCCAATTCATGCACATCATCGACGGCATGTCGCTGGCGCTCAAGATGCTGCTGGCTTTCGTCGGCGCCCTGACGTTGGGTATCGGAGGCGTCGGCCTGGCGAACATTATGCTTGCCTCCGTGGTGGAGCGTACCCGCGAAATCGGCGTACAAAAGGCATTAGGCAGCCGGCGCTCCACTGTGTTGAAACAGTTCCTGGTGGAAGCTCTGTTGATCGTTGGAGCCGGGGGCACGCTCGGCCTCGCCGCGGGATTCGCGCTCACTTACGCCATCGGCTCCATGCCGCTTTGGGGAGCCATTTTCAAGGATGCCGCGGACAAGGGGAACGTGGAACTGCAGATTCGCGCGTCGAGCGTGCTGGTCTCCACAGGCGTGCTGCTCGCGGTCGGACTCATCGCCGGCATGGTGCCCGCTATCCGCGCCGCGCGCATGGATCCTGTCGAAGCGCTGCACTACGAGTAGACTGCCCAGGGTCCTGATTCAGCTAAACTGGGCCATCGATGATGGCAATGCCCCGCTCTTTCCGGCCGCTGCTCGTAGTGTTGGCATGCTTGGTTCAATTGGCCTGGTGCGCGCCCAGGCAGGCGCGAAAGCCCGCCCGACAAGCTTACAGCGAGGGTCTCAAGTACGAAGAGGAAGGCCGCGTCGCGGACGCGGAACGTGCCTTTACGCAAGCCCTGGAATCGGATCCGGATTTTGGTTTGGCGTGGCTGCATCGCGCAAAGGCTTTCCTGGCCGGCGGCAAGCACATAGAAGCGCTGTCCGACATCAACAATGCGCTGCACACGCTCACGGAGAATGGCGAGGCGTGGAAGCTCCGCGGCGACGCGAATCTGAAGCTGAACAACCACTACCCGGCAATAGAAGATTACAACCGCGCCGAATTGCTCAAGTTCACTCATCCGTCTCTTTACGCCGGACGAGCCGTCGCTTACGCCAGCCTGGGACGCATGACCCAGGCGCTGGCAGACTATTCGATGGCTATCAAGATGCGGCCGGACGATCCTGAAACGCACCTGAGCCGGGGAAGAATGCTCGTCTACCTGAAGCGTTACCGCGATGCTATTGAAGATTACGATCAGGCCATCAAATTGCGGCCGGGCTTCGGTGAAGCATACTTCGCGCGCGGCCAGGGTTATTTTCTGATGGGCAACTTCCAGGATGCGATCAGGGATCTGGAATCCGGGCTGCGGCTGAAACCCGGCGAACCGGAAGCCGAACAACTCCTCAGCAAGGCGCGCAACGCGCTTGCCCCGCCCAGGCCGCCGGTAGCTGAGACGGCGCAGAAGCCCACGCCACCGATTCCGGCCGTGTTTCCGCCGGCGCCGGCTGCTGAAACTGCTCAAAAACCAGCGCCATCAATTCCCGTCGCGTCCCCAGCGCCGCCGGTCTTGGCGCCGGCAACTTCGGCCCCGGTGTATGCCGTGCAGGTGGGCGCATTTGGCGACCGGAAGCGGGCGGAACAACTGCGCGCCAGGATGAAGGAACGCTGCGGGTCTGCCGCTATCGTCGAGAAGCCCGGTCCGCGGCCGCTGTGGCGGGTTCTCGCGGGCCATGAATCCTCGCGCGCGAAAGCCACTACCCTGGCCAAGAGCCTGCGCGCCGAGATCCCGGCCGCTATGGTAGTTCTCCTGACAAGCGAGCGGAACGCGATTGGGGAGTGAGGGGTTTCCGGGCTTCGCAGCACCGGATTCCCGCGCCTAGTAGATGGGGAACGGCCCGGCGTTGGCGACTTTCAATTCATGCCCTTCCTTGTGTTCGGCCCGCACCACAACATTCACGGCGCGCACCGGGTCGGGCAGGTAGAGATTAAAATCGACGTCCTGGCCGGGGGAGAATTTCTCATCCGGATAGTCGTTCCGCCTCGTCGTGATGACCTGATCGTCGGTAGCGAGAAAATCGAAGAAGATCGTGAAACGTTCCAACGTCTTGTTGCCGCCGATATGCACACGGCCATCCACGGTCACACGCCCCTCGGCGCGTTGGCAACGGATTTCGGCCACGCGCACATCCGGCGATTTGACCGGCTTGGGCTTCTTTTCCGCTGCGCACAACAAAAATGCCAGTGCGAGTAGAATGGAGAGTCTACACCTCATTCCAAGTTAGTTTAGCAAGGAAACTCTGCGATGATCACGCGACGAGATTGTCTTCTTAGCCCGGCCGCACTGGCGGCCGCTTCCACAGCGGCGGCCTCCGGACCGGCGCCCGTCGTGATTTCCAGCGCAAACGGTCTCCGCGCTTGCACCCGCGCCATGGAGTTGCTCAAAACAGGAGCGGATACGCTTGATGCCGTCATCGCTGGCGTCAACATCGTCGAGGAAGATCCGGAAGACGTAACCGTCGGTTACGGCGGCCTGCCCAACGAAGACGGCGTCGTGGAGTTGGACGCGAGCGTGGCGCACGGACCCACGCGGCGTTGCGCGGCAGTGGCTGGTTTGCGGAACATCAAGACGCCTTCGAAGGTAGCCCAACGGGTGATGGAACAGACCGACCACATCATGCTGGTCGGCGAAGGCGCTCTGCGCTTTGCCAGGGCCCACGGCTTTAAGGAAGAGAACCTGCTCACGGAAAAGGCACGGCTCGCCTGGATGGTATGGAAACAATCCCTCCGCGACGCATCGGGGCACAACAATTGGGCGCCTGGGTTGTGGGCGCCGTCAGCCGCCGCTCTCAAATCGAGGTTCCCTCAAGTGGATGAAGCTACTCTGGCTTGGGCGTGGCAGGTAGCTGTGCATCCGCCCACGGGCACCATCAATTGCCTGTCCCTGAACGCCAAAGGCGAGATGAGCGGGGTGACCACGACCAGCGGCCTGGCCTGGAAGATCCCCGGACGGGCGGGCGATTCGCCGATCATCGGCGCCGGACTCTATCTGGATCAGGACGTGGGGGCCGCTGGCTCCACGGGCCGCGGCGAAGAGAATATTCGCATTGCGGGCGCGCATACCATCGTCGAGAACATGCGCCACGGCATGTCTCCCAAGGAGGCCGTTCTCGACGCGCTGAAACGCATCGAGCGGAACTACAACGGCAATCGCGACCTGCTGGCGAAGTTCGACATCAATTTCTACGCCCTACGCCGCGACGGTCAACATGCCGGAGGCCGGCTATGGAGCGGGCCGCACGCCTCCTACGCGGTGAATGACGGGGGCGCCAGCCGACTGGAACCCTGTGTTTGCCTGTTGCAGAAACGTGGTTAGAATTTCCCGCGCAGCCGCAGCCGCCACGGGGCCAGGACGCCCTCTCCAATGATGTGGCTCGAGATTTTCGACTCACCGCTGCGGCGGCATCGGAATACGATGGGCACTTCGGCGAAACGGGCGCCGGCCCGCCAAAGCGCGTACTTGAGTTCCATGAGGAACGCATAGCCGGACATCCGAATGCCGCCGAGATTCAGTTTCCGCAGCGTGGCCGTACGCAGGAAGATGTAGCCCGCCGTGCAGTCGCGCAGCGGCATGCCCGTGATGGTGCGGCAGTAGAAGTTGGCCCATCCGCTCAACATCCGGCGCCACAATTCCCAACCTTCCACTCCGCCTCCGGATGTGTACCGGGAGCCGATCACGACATCGTGCGTGGCGCCTTGAGCCAGGATCTGGGGCAGATAGTCCGGATGGTGCGAGAAGTCGGCATCCATCGTCAGAATCGCGTCGAAATCGCCATTGGCAAGGATGCGGCCGAAACCATCCAGGTACGCCTTGCCCAAGCCTTCCTTCGAGGGACGCGAGAGCAGCCGCAAGTTGCTGAACTCGCGGGAGAGCGCGCGCACTACGTCGGCGGTGCCGTCCGGCGAGTTGTCGTCGATCACCATGATATGGACATCGGGGACGAGATCGAAAATAGCGCGTATGATGGGGTCGACGTTGTCGCGTTCGTTATAGGTAGGCAGCAGGATGCAGGTTCTGGGGAACACGACCGGAGCGGCGTTGGGCGGCGAGTTGCGCGAGTCAGGCAACACAACATCATATCCCGCGACGGAGAGTCACTTCAAGAATGGCTGAAAGGCACTTCAGAGTGAACAGGTTCGCGCGGCTAAGCGCAGGGCGTGCGGTTCAGACGCTTGCTGAGCCTGCTGATTCGCAGGTCGGTCTCCAACTGCTTTTCCACCGGGCCATCGTCGGAGCTGAGCAGGGCCTCGCTCAGACGCAATCGCACCTCGGAGTTGGACTGCCGTGCGGCATCCTTGCGGACCAGGAGCATGGCCACGAGCAGAATCATACTCACCGCAAACTCGCCGACCCCGTTGAGCGACGTGGGGATCACGAACTTCCAGCCGAACGCTTCTTTCACCAGGAATATGATCTGCTCGAGAGGCATGAGGCCCACCAACAGGTAGAGCACTCCGGCTTGCCAGTGGACACGGCGCGCGACGGCGATGCAGATAGTCAGCGTCGCCAGGCAAACCAGAAATGTGATCGTGTTCAGAAGATACATCGCCGGTTCATTCTCCAACGAACCACAGGATCTCAAGTGCGCCTTGGGGGCTATTCCAGGCCGACTGGAGCTACACCCTGGCCCTAGGCTTTTCGCAAGAGTGATCGTCAGCCCCGAGACCGGCGGATATACTGCAAAGGGCTTATTCCGCCGTTGGTATTACTCCTAAAGCATGAGGTAACCAGCCGCGTGACCGGCGGCACATTTGGCATGCCTCGTGCTCACACATGGGTGTGAGGCCGCTACTGAAAGATACACGAAACATGGTCCGGCTAAGCGTCCCGCTGGACCCGTCCCGAACCGGAAGAGAAGCCGAAAGCCTCGAGGCCGGGCTTCGCCGCCGCATCGTGGGCCAGGACGAAGCCATCCAGCAGATTGTCAACATCTATCAGATGCAGTTGTCAGGGATGAACGCGCCCGGCCGGCCCGTCGGTAATTTCCTGTTTCTCGGACCCACGGGCTCGGGGAAGACGCGCACCGTGGAGGCGCTGGCCGAGAGCCTCCTAGACACCTCTCGCGCCGTCGTGAAGATAGATTGCGCCGAATTCCAGCACAGCCACGAGATCTCAAAACTGATCGGCTCGCCGCCGGGATATCTGGGCCATCGCGAGACGCATCCGCTTCTGAGTCAGGAAGTTCTCAACCAGTACCACACGGAGCGTCACCGCCTGAGTTTCGTGCTGTTCGACGAAATCGAGAAAGCCAGCGATGCGTTGTGGAACCTCCTGCTGGGCATCCTGGACAAAGCCACGCTCACGCTCGGCGACAACCGGCGCGTGGACTTCTCTCGCGCCATGATTTTCATGACTTCAAACCTGGGCGCGCAGGAGATGAGTTCCATTTTGAACCCACGCGTGGGCTTTGCCTTTACCGATATGGGACAGGAGCGCCGGATGGAAGCCAGCGACGAAAAGCTCAACGCCAAGCTGGCTCGCAGCGGCATGGAAGCAGCGCGGAAGAAGTTCACGCCGGAATTCATGAACCGGCTGGACAAAGTGGTGGTGTTCCACCCGTTGGGCGAGAGCGAACTCAGGCGCATCCTCGATATCGAACTGAATCAGGTTCAGCAGCGCATCTTCGACGCTTCGCCACAGAGCGCATTCGTTTTCTCGCTCACTGAAACGGCCAAAGCGCATTTACTGGAAGAAGGCACCGACGCGAAGTACGGCGCACGCCATCTGAAGCGCGCCATCGAAAAGAACCTCATCCAGCCGCTCTCGAACCTGATCGCGACCGGTCAGGTCCGAGGCGGGGACTGGATTCGGGTACATTACTCGCCCGAGGCAAGCCAGCCGTTGTTCACCAAGGAGGCCGAAGGCTTGCCGGCTGACACCATGGTGGAGATGGTGGACGAATCCGTCGTCATGCCCGTGTGCGCGCTAGCAGGCACAGGCACCGGCACGTTGGATGGTAGGGGCGGGATATATCCCGCCCCTACGACGCGGCGCCGTGCGCCACATCCTTAATGGCATCCAGGATGGCCAGCGGATGCTCTGGTGGGCAGTCGTAAGCTACTACGCCGCAGCCCAGCAGGAAGCCGGGGTGGTTGCTGAACCCTGATAGTATTTCCATGGCCTGCTCCCGAATAGCCGCCACAGGACCGCTGTGCACCAGGCGGGCGTCCACGTTGGCCCGCACGGGAACACGCGCAGCCAGCCCTTTCTCGCACCATTTGGCGAGGTTCGCCGGCCGGTCGCTGAGGAACTGCGTCGCGCCCGTGGCGATCAGGTCATCGATGATGGAGGTGGTGTTGCCACCGATGATCAGCGGCAGATAGCGCCCGCCTGCTGCTTTCAGTTCGGGTATCACTACATCACGGTAGAGCGGCTTGAGGAACTGGCGGAACACGCGCGGAGAAGCGACTTGCGGCGTGGCTTGCGAATCGAAAATGATGGGTTCGACGCCGCGGGCTAGAAACGCCTTGCCGAACAACAAGGTCACCTGCGCGCAGAAAGCCAGGAGCGTCTCCACCCAATCGGGTTCCTCGACCGAAGCAATCAGGAGCTTTTCGAGCCCCATCAGCGAGGTCGCCAGTGAAAACGGCCCCGTTACGGCACCGCGAAGGATCATCTCGGAACCCAACTCCTTCCCGAGTTTCTCGGCAACCTCCAGGTAGATGGGCATGCGTCCGTCTTTGGACGGGTCGGGCAGGCCCAAGCGGCCGAAATCGGCGGGGCCCGTAATCAGAGGATCGGCTATGGCCGGAACCTCGTTCGAATCCTCGAAGTACACCACTTTGCAGCCCAGCGCTTCGGCTTCGACGTTGTAGACGTCGATACCGATCACGAGCATGTCGGCGTCATAGAGCTCCGCTTCCCGCTTCAAGCCGGCGTACAGGTAATCCGCGTTGCGGCAAATCTCGGACGGCGACTTTCCGATGAGTGCGCCCTTGTGCTCATAGATGGCGGGCACGAAAGGAATACGGTCTGCTTTCTCGAGGCGGTATACGGCCTCGACTCGTTCTCGTTTGGTCATGTCAGAGACGATTCTACTCGATTGCGATCGAATACGGCTCCATGCGCAGGATCTTGCCGCCACCGAAGCGCACGGTCGCGGGCCGGTCGTCGTAGTTCAGCAGTGTGATCGAACCGTTCGAAAGCGCGGTCCAGTACAACTCGTTCGAACACTGGATGCGCAGCCCGCGCTGGATGGCCGGATGTAGGTTCGTGACGGTGCGCAGCGTCCGGGCGACAAAATCGATGTAGTGGCGGAAGGGCTCAGCGTACCCATCGAACAGGATGACGCGTCCCTTGCCCGTCTTCCCTTCCTTCCAGCCCTGGGCGAGAGTTGAGTCGCCTTCGGGCGTGTTCAGAAGCCCCTCCCGCGCCTGCTGTCGTTCGGGGTAAACGATCACTCCGCCCGCGCGCAGCCACTGGTCGATCTTCTCGATGACGCCCTTTTCGGCGGCGCGTCCCCAAAGGAACACCAACACCTTATAGCGATCCAGCGCTCCGTCCAGGATCATCTGTTCGCTCGCATAGTCGAAGTCGGTCTTGGCGCGCAGAGCCTGCACACGGTCGAAGAAACTGGACGCCAGCCGGTAGCGCAGCACGTCATCGCCAAGCTTGTTGGCGGTATCGGGATAGAAGACGGCGATCTCGGCCGCGGGCTTCGCCCGCTTATCGAGCAGCGGAGCGTACTTGTTCCACAGCCCGGGAGCCTGATCGTTTGACGTGATATTGCCGCCATAGTAGAAGAGATGGTCGGCGCCGTTGGCCAGGGTGTTGTACAAGCGGGCCATCACTCCTCGTGCGCTGCCGAATCCGGCGGGTTCGAAGCCTAGCTTCGCGCCATAGAAGCGCGCCGCCGAAGAGGCCATGCGCGTGGTGGCGAAGTTGTTCAGGTAGCTGTCGTTCTCGTTGGTGAGCCGGATGCCGCCCTTGAGCTTTGCCATGCTCTTGGCTTGGGCGGTGTAATCCGTACCGATCGGCACGGCGCCCCAACCGCCGCTGAATTGGTAGATTGAGGCCTCGGGCAACCCCTCACGCGCCCACACGGCCCACTTCTCGCACCAATCGCTCATCGCATCCATGTACCAAGTGCCGAAGTCGACCCTCATGCTGGGGCTTTGCGCGGTTTCCGGCAAGAAGGTCTTCACTTCGTCGAAGGAGGCATAGCGGGTCTGCCACGCATCATTGAGCGCCGCGACGTTGGCATAGCGCGAACGAACCCAGCCGCGGAAGACGATGCTGGCGTCAGGATCGCCGGCCCAGTAACCGATGTGCGTGTGGATCTGCCCCCATTTGTAACCCCAGGCCCCGGTTGCCGGATACTGCGCTTCGCCGTAGTTGGCGCTGGGACCGAGACGCACGCCGAGTAGCGCCTTGCGGTTCGAGTAGTGCTTGCCGAATTCACTCAGGAACCGGCGAACGTACTTCACCTGCTTGTCGTTGAAGATGGTGGGGATGTCGATCTTGATGCCGTGCTCCAGGCACGCATAGCCGTCCAGTTCCTTCGACGCATGGATCCAATCCGGCAGCGCGTACGCCGAGCCCACGATCAGCAATGGAAACCACCGCAGACCGTTGCGTTCCATCTCCTCAATCACAGCGTCGTAAAAGCTCCAGTCATACACGCCCGGCGAGCGCTCGACGAAAGCCCACTTCACGTAACTCTCGACGCCGTTGAAACCCAGCGCACGCACCAATGGCAGTGTCTCGCGCAACGTGGCCACCGCTCTCGGCAGGCCGTCCAACGTGCGTGCGTCGGCGCCGGATGCCATCACCAGATCGATGTGACTCGCGAGTTTCATCGCAGGTTCGACCTTGGGCGGCGGAACACGCTCTGGCGCGGCATCCACGATACGGATGGCGCGGACGTTGTCCAGGCCGTCGAGTTCAATGTCGGCTCCGCCGGCAAGCTTGTGTTCAAATGTAGCGTTGTCGATTTCGAAGACCGCGTCGCGGAATGTGGACGTGTTCAGGCGAGCGAAGCCCCACTGATCAGCAACCTTGCCGCGGCCCGCGACTCCGATGAGGGCGTACCCCCGGTCGAAGTGCGTCACCACCAACCAAGCTCGTGCCGGCACCGGCTTGTCCACTCGAACCAGTACACGCGCACGCTTGTAGTAATCCTTCACAGGTGTGACGGCGGCTACGCTCTTGCCGCCCATCGGCACCACCGTCCAGGAAGCGTTCTCACCACGGACAAGGGAAACGCCTTTGGAAACCGGCGGCTGGCCGGCCTGCCAACCCGCCAGGTCCGCCGCCACCAGAGGAAGTGTGACGAGAAGAGAGCACAAACAAATCCGCTTCATCTACATGGCTCCTAAAGAAAATGGGGCCGAAGCCGGCGAAGGCCTCGGCCCCGTTTGTCTACATACGGCTACCAGATCAACCGCAAAGCCATCTGCATGGAACGGCTGCCAGAGGCACCGCCCACTCGGCCGAAGGACGCGCTCGAGAGATCCAGCGTTGGTACAGTCCAAACCTTGTTGTTGAACAGGTCATAGATCTCCCAGCGAAACTCCGCCTTAATCTTCTCCTTGACGGTAAAGCCACGCATAAGCGTGCTGTGGACACGAATGATGCGGGCCGACCTGGAGGCGCCATTAAGGCGTGGTGCATTACCGAACGGGTTGACTGCCGGGTTTGTGCGGCGGATGAACTTCGAGGAATCCAGCCACAAATTTGCGATCGGGTCGAAGGAACCGGTGCCCGCAACGGGAGTCCGCCAGTCGAGGCTAGCAACGTCGGGACGCGGGGTACCCTGCAGCAGGTAGTTGCTGTAAGCGTTATCGACAACACCCAGCGGGAAGCCGCTCTGCGCGAGTGTGTAAGACGAGAACGTCCATTCGCCCAAGATGTAACGTAGCGGGCCTGATTGGAAGTAGCTCTTGCCTTTTCCGAACGGGGAGTCGTAGCTGAACGCCATCTTGAACTGATGCGGGATGTCTAGGGCGCTGTAGGACTTCTCTAACTGCTTGTTCAGACTGTTCTGCGCGGCGCCAAAGCCAATGCCCGCTCCCACGCCGACGTCCGGCAGTTCCATGTCGGCGTCAGTGAGCGTCTTGGACCAGATATAACTGGTCAATATACTGAGACCGTGAGAGAACCGCTTTGTCACTTTGGCGATCAACGCATTGTAAGTGGAGTTGCCGTCGTATTCTGTCCAGGCCCCCCCACCCAGAGAGGTGTACTGAGGGAACGGACGCAGAGCCTGTGCCAAAGTTGCGCGAGTGCCAAGCAGCGTGGAAAAGTTCGCGAACGGCGGCTTGAAGCCCAGCGCCACTACCGCCGGGTCGGTGATCAACTTGTTGAGCGTGCTGCCCAGATAGGCATACTTGGGGTCCACCGGATTGCGATTGGTCCGGTTACTCGCCAAGTGTGTCCCCCGGCTACCGGCGTAGGTCAGGTCCACGACGAGGTTCGCAGGAAGCGAGCGGGAGACAGCAAAGTTCCAGCTTGACGTCATGGGCGGCCTGCTGATCTGGTCAACGAAGTAATAGTTGGGGTAGCTGCCACCCGCGTTGTACTCCGGCTTGATGTACGGCGGCGACGGGAAATAGGGCCAGCCAGTATCCCAGTAAAAGGCGGGCGTTATGCCGCTGTTGGTCGAAGACCAAGTGGGCAATACCGCGAAGCCGTCGTTCCCGCCGAACTGCTTGTAGTTGGAGTGGAAAACCCCGAACCCGGCCCTGATTACGGTGTCCTTGGTGAACTGATAAGCCAGGCCCAGGCGAGGTCCGTATCCCTTCTGCCCGTCGTACCATGTTCGCTTATTTTCCCGGCCAGTCCCGAATCCGAGGTACCGCACCGCTCCGGGGAACCCGCTGGCAGCGGGATTCGGCAAGGTGGGGTCAAAGTAGCTTTGCTGGTCGTATTTGTCGTAGTAGGATGGGTTCACCTCCAGACGGAAGCCAAGGTTGGCGGTCAACTTCGGGGTGATTTTCCAGTCATCCTGCACGAAGAACGAATGGGACGGATAACGCAACCCCAAAGCGTAACCGGTGCTCAGGTTGCC
>JAJFUV010000348.1 GCA_021372245.1 Terriglobales bacterium | reverse complement strand
TCCCGTTTCGGGCAGGCGGGACAGCGGTGGATGCCCCTGGTGCTCGCGCTCGAATGGATGGAGATTCACGGCGCCGAAACGGAGCACAAAGCACCAGCCGTGGAACTCTTCCGGCAATTCCTGCAGCTTCTGCGGGATACGGGAGGATGAAACTGGCCCCTGCCAAGCTCGTCCGCCTTTTGGTACCGGTTTCAGCGGCCGCCGCGTACGGCGCGGCAAACATGCTATAACGGAGATTGAAATCGACGCGAACGAGCATTTCCAGCTCCCGCAATCTCAAACGTAAGAACCGATAATCCCGCTCCCCGTGGAGCGTCTTGGCGGAGTTCCGCCGGGCAAAGCAAGGAGGAAATCATGGAGCCTAAGGGCGACATTGGATTGATTGGTTTGGCCGTGATGGGCCAGAACCTCATCCTGAACATGAATGATAAGGGCTACACAGTGGTAGCCTTCAACCGCACGGTTTCCAAAGTGGACGAGTTCCTGAATGGACCGGCCGCGGGACGCGAAACCATCCTCGGAGCGCATTCGATCGAGGAATTGACAGCCCTGTTGAAACGGCCCCGCAAGATCATGCTCATGGTGAAGGCCGGCCAGGCTGTGGACGACTTCATCGAATTGCTGCTGCCCCACCTCGAAGCGGGCGACCTGATCATCGACGGCGGCAACTCGCATTTTCCGGACACCATTCGCCGTGCCAAGTACCTGGAAAGCAAGGGCTTGCTTTACATCGGAACCGGCGTCAGCGGCGGCGAGGAAGGCGCCCGCAATGGCCCCGCGATGATGCCCGGTGGCAGCCCCGCCGCTTGGCCACTGGTGAAGGAGATCTTCCAGGCCATCTGCGCCAAGACGCCTGCCGGCGAACCCTGCTGCGACTGGATTGGCGAGGGAGGCGCGGGCCACTTCGTAAAGATGGTCCACAACGGTATCGAGTACGGCGACATGCAGCTCATCTGCGAGGCCTACCAGCTCATGAAGCAGGGCGTGGGCCTTTCCAACGAAGAGATGCACGAAGTGTTCACCGAGTGGAATAAGGGCGAGCTGGACAGCTACCTGGTCGAGATCACGCGCGATATCCTCGGCTTCAAGGACGAAGAGGGCCAGTACGTGGTCGACTACATCCTGGACAAGGCCGGCCAGAAGGGCACCGGCAAGTGGACCGTAGTGGCTTCGCTCGATGCGGGCATGCCGCTGACGCTCATCTGCGAGGCCGTTTACTCCCGCTGCATCAGCGCGCTCAAGGATGCGCGTGTCGAAGCCAGCAAGATCCTCAAAGGACCCAAGAAGAAGTACCGCGGCGACAAGAAAGCTTTCATCGAGGACATCCGCAAGGCGCTGCTCGCCTCCAAGATCGTCAGCTACGCGCAGGGCTTCATGTTGATGCGCCAGGCTTCCGATGAGTACAACTGGGGCCTGAATTACGGCGGTGTGGCGCTGGTGTGGCGCGGAGGCTGCATCATCCGCTCGGCCTTCCTCGGCAAGATCAAGGAAGCCTTCGACAAGAATCCGCAGCTCAACAACCTGCTGCTGGACGACTACTTCAAGGGCGTGATCGCGAACTGCCAGGCGAGCTGGCGCAAAGTGGTCATGAAGGCTGTGGACATGGGCGTTCCGGTTCCGGCGTTCGCGACGGCGCTGTCGTTCTTCGACGGTTACCGCTCCGCGCGCCTGCCGGCAAACCTGCTCCAGGCACAGCGCGATTACTTTGGCGCGCACACCTACGAGCGCACGGACCGTCCGCGCGGCCAGTGGTATCACACCAACTGGACCGGCACGGGCGGCGACGTCTCTGCCAGCACCTATACAGTTTGAGGCCGCGCCGGTGAAGCGTGGCCGCCATTGCGGTACCGAGGGGGCCTGAAGGATGCACGATCCTCAGGCCCCTTTGAAAAGTTTCCCCCGGAAGCACTCCCATCTGGTGTGCGTCGATTCGGACGGCACGGCGCTCGACACCATGGAGGTCAAACACAAGGAGTGCTTCATTCCCAACACAATCCGCTACTGGGACCTCCAGCCCGTAGCCCGCTATGCCCGCCAGGCCGCCGAATTCGTGAACCTTTACTCGCGCGACCGCGGCATCAATCGTTTCCCCGCCCTATTGAAGACGTTCGACTTGCTCGAACACTGGCCCGGTGTACCCGCCTGGGCGAAGATCCCGCGCGCCGAAGGTCTGCGTGCCTGGATTCAGCATGAGACGCGGCTCAACAACGAAACGCTGCGGGAGGCTGCCGAACGGACGGGCGACCCTGACCTAAAGCGCGCCCTGGCCTGGAGCACGGCCGTAAACGAGACTGTCGCTATCACGGTGCACCACTGCCCTCCGTTCCCGTTCGTCAGGGAGAGCCTGGAACGGCTGGCCGCGCGCGCCGACATCATGGTCAGCTCGGTAATGCCTGCCGAAGCGCTCGCGCGCGAGTGGAACGAACACGGCATCGCGCAATACGCGGCGCTCATCGCGGGCCAGGAAATGGGCGGCAAGCGGGAACACATCGCGCTGGCATCGGAAGGACGTTACGATAGAGAACGCGTGCTTATGATCGGCGACGCTCCGGCCGACCTCGCCGCCGCGAAAGCCAACCGCGTGCGTTTCTTCCCCATTTTTCCGGAGCGGGAAGCCGAAAGCTGGCGGCTTATGTATGCGGAAGCCGCCGAAAAGTTCCTCGGCGATGGCTACGACGACGCCTACGAGGGCGCCTTGATTGCCGGATTCGAGAAATCGTTACAGGAGAAGCCTTCATGGATGACGTAAAAGCACTTGCCGCCAAGGTAAAGCTGCTGTTGATGGATGTGGACGGCGTGCTGACCGACGGCAAGCTCTACAACGTGCCTGGGCCGGATGGCCGCATGGCCGAGACCAAGGGATTCGATTCGCAGGACGGTATTGCCCTGCAGTGGCTGAACTGGAAAGGCATCGCCGCCGGCCTCATCAGCGGCCGCCAATCCCCGGCTACCGAGGAGCGTGCGCGCCAGTGCAAGTTCCGTTACGTTCGTCAGGGCCACATCGAGAAGATTCCCATCCTCGAAGAGATCATGAAGGACGCCGGCCTCTCGAAAGAGCAGGTGGCTTTCATCGGCGACGATTTCACCGACGTGGTGGCCATGCGTCGCGTGGGTTTGTCGATCGCCACCGCCAACGCGCGGCCCGAGGTGAAGCGCATTGCGAAATACGTCACCAGCGCCCCCGGCGGGCAGGGAGCCGTGCGCGAAGTCGTCGAACTGCTGCTGAAATCGCAGGGTTACTGGGAAGAGATCCTCAAAAAGTACGAAATCGAATAGCGGTTGCGCTAACCTGAATCTGATGGCAGTTGAAAGAATCGGGCTGACGATCCATTCCGACGCCGGCCCCGGCGTGCTCCATCAGTTAGCCGGGGTGATCGCCGGCCGCAACGGCGATATCACCACGGTCGAAATCATCGAGAACGCTCCGGCGTCCCGCATCTACTTCGAAATCGATCTGCCGTCGAGCCCGGAGGCGCTCATCGCGGACCTGGAACGGTTGCCCCTGGTGCACTCGATCGAGCAAGTCAACACTTTCCAGAAGATTTACGGCAAGCGCGTCATCATCATGGGCGGCGGAGCGCAGGTGGGCCAGGTGGCCATTGGTGCCATCATGGAAGCCGACCGCCACAACATCCGCGGCGAACACATCTCGGTAGATACGATCCCGCTGGTCGGAGAGAAGGCGCTGGCCGACGCCGTGCGCGCGGTGGCGCGCCTGCCGCGAGCCAAAGCCCTGGTGCTGGCGGGCTCGCTCATGGGCGGCGAAATCGAGGAAGCGGTGCGCGAGGTGCGCGCACAAGGTCTGCTGGTGGTGAGCCTCAACATGGCGGGCAGCGTGCCCGACGCGGCGGACCTGGTGGTAACGGACCCCGTGCAGGCCGGCGTGATGACCGTCATGGCCGTGGCCGACACGGCCAAGTTCACCGTTGAGCGGTTGAAGCGGCGCGTGTTTTAGCCACGTACCGCGCGACGGACTCCACCGTATCGATCCACACGCCGTTCGCCGGATCCTTGGCGTAGCGGAACACCGCTTCCAGCGAGGCGACGTCAGTGACCTGGTAGCCTTTCTTGCCGACTTCGTGGCCCACCAGAATCAGCCAGCCGCCGCGCTTGGCCGCGCGTTCGACCAGAGCCAGCATCTCGGCGGCGGTCAGATCGTCCCCACCAGTCCCCATGGACTGCGCGAGATCGCAGACCTTCGGATCGTTAGGAGCCTCATCCAGGTAGCCGCGCCCGGCCAGGTAACGCTCCGCGACCAGCGGGATGTAGCTGCGCGCCGCCAGTCCGCGCCCCACGAACTTCTGGCCGCACGGATACGCGAAGGTCACCGGTGTGACGCCGAGCAGGCGCTTGATGCCCGCGTTGGCCTGGTCCAGGTCGCGCGCCATTGTCGTGAGGTTGAAGTCTTCGAGCGCCATTGTCGACGAAAGATGATAGTTGGCCGTGCAGGCGTGCGACAGCGAATGGCTGCCGATTTCGTGACCGTGCGCGATGGCCCGCTTCCAGCCGTCCAAGCGCTTCTCGGCGTTCTTTAGCGACACATAGAAGGTGGCCTTTACCCCGTTCGTGTCGAACAGGGGCAGGCCCGTATCCACCTGGCTCAGCCGGGCGTCGTCGAAGCTGAAGCTCACGGCTACGCGCTTGCCTGCGGGCCACTTGAAATCGCCCTGGGCCCACAGCGCGGAGGCGCTGAGAAGCGCCAACACCGAAATCGCGCGAAATCGGTCGCGTAACATGCTCTACCCCTTTCCGGGCCTAATCGAGCACTACTCGCCGCCCGTCAATGTGGTACTTGCCCGAAAGCACGATGTTGATGGCTTCGGTGTAGATTCGGTGCTCCTGCTCCAGAATGCGCGCCGAAAGCGTGTCGGCGTTGTCGTCGTTCAGGACCGGCACGGTGGTCTGCACAAGGATCGGGCCGGCGTCCAGGTTCTCGTCGACGAAGTGGACCGTGCAGCCGCTCAACTTGACGCCGTGTTCGATGGCCTGGTGTTGCGCGTCGAGGCCGGGGAACGACGGCAGCAGAGCGGGGTGGATGTTGAGGATCCGCATGTGGTACTCGCGCACAAAGTAGGCGCTGAGCAGCCGCATGTAACCGGCCAGGCACACCAGATCCACCTGATGCTTCTTCAGCTCCGCCACTACCATGCGGTCGTAAACTTCGCGGTCCAAACCCTTGGACGGCAGCGACACAGCCGTCAGCCCGAGCTTCCGCGCGGTTTCCAGGCCCCTGGCTTCGGGCCGGTTCGAGATCACCACGGCGATTTCAGCGTCGATCACGCCCGAGGCCACGTTGCGCGCGATAGCTTCGAAATTCGAGCCGCGCCCGCTGAGCAGGATTCCGATGCGCTTCTTCATTTGTAGATCACCCGTGCCGCCGCGGCGCGCGGCTGCTTCACCACGCGGCCGATCTCATAAAATTCCTCGCCCAAGCGCTTCAGGACGCGCGCGGCCTTCGCCACGTCCTTGCTTCCCACTACCACAATCATGCCGATGCCCAAGTTGAACGTGCGGCGGTAATCGTCGTCCGGCACGTTGCCGAGCTTCTTGAGCAGTTCGAAAACGGGCAGCACCGGCCAACTGCCCACCGCGATTTCGACAGCCAAACCCTTGGGCAGGATGCGCGGCGTGTTTTCCGTGATGCCGCCGCCGGTTATGTGCGCCGCGCCCTTGAGCACGCCCGCTTTCATCAGCGTCTGCAATGCCTTCAAGTAGCTGCGGTGGACCTTGAGTAGTTCGTCGGCCACCGTGCAGCCCAAATCCGGAACGCGTGTTGAGGTGCGATAACCCGCCACGTCGAACAGCAGCTTACGGGCGAGCGAATAGCCGTTGGTGTGCAGCCCGGTGGAAGGCAGGCCGAGCAGCACGTCCCCGGCCTGAATGCGCGCGCCGGTCAGCATTTTCGAGCGCTCGACGCCGCCCACGATGAATCCGGCCAGGTCGTATTCGCCCGGCTTGTAAAGGCCTGGCATCTCGGCCGTCTCACCGCCGATGAGCGCGCAGCCGTTCGCGGCACAACCGCGCGCCAGACCTTCCACGATCTGCGCGGTCACCTCGGCGTCGAGTTTGCCGGTGGCGAAGTAATCCATGAAGAACAGCGGTGCGGCGCCTTGCACGCCGATGTCGTTCACGCAGTGGTTGACCAGGTCCTCGCCCACCGTGTTGTGGCGCTTGGCTTGGATGGCCACCATCACCTTGGTGCCGACGCCGTCGGCAGAGCTGATCAACACCGGCTGCTTCCAGCCGCTCAAACGGTATCCGGCCCCGAAGGTACCGATCTCGGTGAGAACCCCGCGCGTGAACGTCGAACGGGCCAGGCTCTTGATGCGAGCCACGGCGCGGTCGGCTTCGTCGATGTTCACACCTGCGTCTTTGTAACGAATAGTTTTGGCGCGTGCCATAGTGAGCAACTCCCATTATGGTGAGTTTTCGGCCTGAATGCCTAGCTGCAGCCGGCGGGGAACCTGAAACCGATGTTGGTTGTCTAATCCAGCAGAGACCACGGCGATAACCCGGACTGCGGCACGCAGGCCGGTTTGTCCCACGTTGGTCGCGGCGCTGGAGGCCGCACAGTATGGCACTGCTGAGACCCGACCAGGGAAAATCGCCGGTTTCGCTCAGCCGGCGAGGACTGTTCACAATACTTCCAGCGGGGGCCGCCGGATGCCTCGGTTGTGCGTGGGCCGCCGCTTGCTCGCAGCAATCGTCCCAACTCCCGGTCGCGCACGATTGGACGGAAAAGACCGGCATGACCTGGGAGCAAATGTTCCGATTCGCCTACCAGAAGGACCTGATCCCCCTGCTCAAAGCTCTCTCCGAAAGAGTCGGGCGCGAGGAGTTTGTCCGCATGTTGAAGGAGGCGGGCGACGCGGTCGTCGAAAAGAAGGCAGCCGGGCGTCCGCCAAGAATGCGCGACCTCGCGACGCTGGCGGCCAGCATGAAGAACATGCCGCCACTCATGCAGCACGCCGTGCAGGCGGAGATTGTGGAAGAAAGCCCCAAGGCGTTCGAATACCAGGTGAAAAAGTGCCTGTGGGCCAAAACATTCCGCGAGGAGAACGCCGGGGACATCGGTTACGCAATGATCTGCTACCCCGACTATGCAGTCATCAAGAGCCTGAACCCGAAGCTGAAGCTCATCCGCACCAAAACCCTCATGCAGGGTGATGATGTGTGCCGTCTGCGATACGTCATGGCAGGTTAAATCCGGCACCACGTAACGGAAGCGGCCTATAATAACGCCTTTAGGGTTTCACTTCCATGATTCGTCTCATTTGTCTCCTTGTGGTTGCTGTATCTATGTACGCAGGTCCGCCCACGGCCATGGCGATACGAAACGCACGCGTCGTCACCGTAAGCGGCCCCGTAATCGAAAAGGGAACGGTCCTGGTCCGGGACGGGCTGATCGAAGCAGTTGGCACAAATGTTGCAATTCCCCCGGATGCCTGGATCATCGAAGGCGACAGGCTGACCGTTTATCCGGGGCTGATCGACGCCCTCAGCACCGTTGGCATGCCGGACGCCGCACCTGCTATCGGTGCCGCACGGACGCCGGCTCCGGCCCCTGCGGTACCGCAGCAACCGCGCACGCGCGTGCGCGGGCCGGAGGACCGCCCCTCGTGCACGAGCTGGCTGCGCGCCGCCGATCAGCTGGACCCCACGGACCGCCGTATCGAGCAACTGCGCAGCCTGGGCTTCACCACGGCCGTGGTCTTCCCCACGCGCGGCATCTTCGCCGGCCAGGGTGCGGTGGTCAACCTGGCCGGGGAGAAGAAGGCCATGGTGGTGGCCTCGCCCTCGGCGCAGTACCTGACACTCGCTACGGGCGGTTTTCTGAGTTTTCCCGGATCGCTCATGGGCGTGATGGCTTACATGAGGCAGATGTATGTGGACGCGGAGCACTACCGCGCCGAGCGCGATCGCTACAACGCCCACCCGGCGGGAGCCAAGCGGCTCGAGTACGATCGTGCGCTCGAAGGCGTGATCGAATCGCCGCGCATCCTGCTGCCCGCCAGCCGCCAGGTGGAACTGGATCGCATGACGCGTTTCGCGCGCGATCTCAAGCACCCAACCGTTCTCTATGGCGGCACCGAGGCTTACGCCGCCGCATCCAGGTTGCGAGAGGCCGCGATGCCCCTGCTGGTGAGTCTGAAGTGGCCCGAACGGTCGCCCGAGGCGGACCCCGACGAGGTCGACTCCGCGCGCACACTCGAAATCCGCGAGCGCGCCCCGTCCTCGCCCGCCGAGCTGGCCAAGGCGGGGGCGCGGTTTGCGCTCTACACCGAGGGCCAGTCCGGCCGCGATCTCAAGCTCGCCATGAAACGGGCGCTCGATGCCGGCTTGCAGCCGCTCGACGCCGTCAAAGCCTTCACGCTCGCTCCAGCCGAAATCTACGGCGTGGCCGACCGGTTGGGCAGCATCGACAAAGGCAAGATCGCGAATCTTGTAATAACGGACGGCGAATTGTTCAACGAGAAAACCAAGATCAAGTACATCATCATCGACGGCGCGAAATACGAGCCCGCGCCGGAGACGGGCGAGGAGGTGGCGCGATGATCCGCTACGCAATTCTGATGGCCGCGGCGGGCCTGGCGCTTACGGCCGCGCCGCCGGTGGTTGTGCAGAACGCCACCGTGCTCACGGTAACGAAGGGAACCTTCAAGGGTTCCATCCTGATACGGGACGGCAAAATCGCCGAAATGGGCGAGAAAGTGCTCATCCCGCCCGACGCGCAGGTCGTCGACGCCGGCGGGCAGTTCGTTATGCCCGGCATCATCGATCCGCACTCGCACATTGCGGCGGAAAGTGTGAACGAAGGCAGCATCTCGGTGTCGTCGATGGTGGACATTCACGACGTCCTCGATCCGCGGTCCATCGGCATTTACCGCGCGCTGGCCGGAGGCGTGACGAGCGTCTGCGTGCTGCACGGCAGCGCGAATTCGATCGGCGGCCTGTCGGCCGTGATCAAGACCCGTTGGGGGAAGGACGCGCAGGGTCTGCTCCTTGACGGCGCAAAGCCCATCCTGAAGATGGCGCTGGGCGAAAACGTGAAACGCCCCGGGAATGCCGTGGCGTTATACGGCGATTTGCAGCCCAGCCCTCGCTACCCGGCAACGCGCATGGGCACCGAGGATGTCATCCGTGAGGCGTTCACCGAAGCGCGCGTCTATCAGAAGACCTGGAAAGATTACGAGGCGCGCCGTGCGCGAGGTGAGAATCCACTCCCGCCGCGCCGCGACCTGAAACTGGAACCGCTTGTGGCCGTGCTTGAAGGCAAGTGTCTGGTGCACGCGCATTGCTACCGCGCCGACGAGATCCTCATGCTGTTGAAGCTATCCAAGGAATTCAATTTCAAGATCGCGGCTCTCGTCCACGTGTTGGAGGGTTACAAAGTGGCCAAGGAGATTGCCGCGTACGGCGCGGGCGCCACCACGTTCAGCGACTGGTGGAGTTACAAAGTCGAAGCGGCCGATGCTATCCCGTACAACGCGGCGCTGATGACGCGCAAAGGCGTGCTGGTGTCGCTCAACTCGGACGACCCGGAGTTGATGCGGCATCTCAACACGGAAGCCGCCAAAACCATGAAGTACGGCGGGCTCACCGAGGAGGAAGCGCTCGCCTGTATCACCATCAATCCGGCGAAGCAGCTTGGCCTGGATGCGCGCATAGGCTCGATCGAGCCGGGCAAGGACGCCGACCTGGTCATCTTCGACAAGCATCCGCTCTCCAATTTCGCGAAGGTGCAGAAAGTGTTCATCGACGGACAGGTTTATTTCGATCGCGACCGCGACGTGAGCGGGCGCACCGAGCGTGAATTGCGCAAGAAAGCGCTGCTCGACAAGGCGAAGCAACGGGAAGCCGAGCAGAAGAAATCGTCCGCCAGGAGGCCGCAATGAAGAGATTCCTACTGGCCGCAATCCTGATCGCGGCGCCGGTTGCCTGTGCCGGGACCGGGGATAGCTTCCTCCTGCGCGGCGCCACCATTCACACAATCTCCGGTGCGGACATTCCCGCCGGTGCCGTTCTCGTCACCGGCGGCAAGATCGTGGAGGTGGGCGCGAAGATCGCGGCGCCCAAGGGTGTGCGCGTCATCGAAGCCAGGGGGTTGCACGTGTACCCCGGCATGATCGACGCGGCCACCCAGATGGGTCTGACTGAGATCGGCAGCGTCCGTGAGTCGAACGACGTTGCCGAGATCGGCACTTTCAATCCGCAGATCCGCGCGCTGGCGGCGGTGAATCCGGCGAGCGAACATATTCCGGTCACGCGGACCAACGGCATCACCATGGCCCTGAGCCTGCCAGTGGGCGGCACCATCAGCGGCCGCGCCGCGCTGATCCACCTGGATGGCTGGACGTGGGAGGAGATGGAGGTTCGCGGCGACGCCGCCATGCACCTGGTGTTTCCAGTGCTCGAAAGCGGAGGCGGACGGCGCGGCGGTTCCGGCACACCGCCGGCGCTCGCCGAGCGCAAGCGCGCGCTCGAAGTGAAGGTGCGCGAGCTTCACAATTTCTTCGAATCGGCGCGCCGCTATCATAAGGCCAAGGCCGCGGGCGCCGCGGATCTCGAGCCGGACCTGAAGCTAGAAGCCATGGCGCCGGTTCTGGACGGGCGTATGCCGTTGATCGTGACGGCCTCGCGTGAGAAGGTCATCAAGGACGCCATCGCGTTCGCCGAAAGCGAGAAGATCAAGATCGTCCTGGCCGGCGCCTCCGAAGCCTGGAAAGTGGCGGCGGAACTCAAGGCCAAGGACATCCCCGTGATCCTGGGCCGCACCCTGTCGCTGCCAGAGTACGAAGACGATCCTTACGACAAGCCTTACACACAGCCCGCCGAGCTTTACAAAGCCGGAGTGAAGTTCGCCATTGCAAGCTTCACCACCTCCGCAGCGCGTAACCTGCCGTACGAAGCCGCCATGGCGGTCGCATTCGGTTTACCGCATGAGGCGGCGCTGAAAGCCGTGACGCTGGCGCCCGCGGAAATCCTCGGCATCGCCAACGAGTACGGCTCTATCGAGAAAGGCAAATACGCCGACCTGATGGTCACCGACGGAGATCCGTTAGAAACCCGGACTCAGGTGAAACAGCTCTTCATCAAAGGAAAGCCGGTAGATCTGATGAACAAGCACCGCCGGCTTTACGAGCAGTATCTGAACAGGAAGTAACCTGTCCCGCGGATGCGGGTGGGCTTTTCCTAGAGAGGCCGCTATGGACGTCTCGCTCACCCCCGAACTGAAGAAATTCGTCGACGGTATGGTGCAGGCTGGCCGTTACAGGTCCGCTAGCGAGGTCGTCCGGGAGGCGCTTCGCCTCTTGGAGGAACAGGAGCAGGCTCGTGTGCTCCGGTTGCGCGAGTTCAACCAGAAACTTGGCCACCGGTTGGCCGCCCTGGATCGTGGGGAGTACCTGGATGCGGTCGAAGCCCGCGCCCTGCTCCGGCGCAAGTCTGAAGAGCGTCGAAAGAAGCGGGCGTGAGCCGGTAAGTTCTCAGAGCCGGCGAACGAGTTTCGGACTCGCGCAGCAGATCCCGGAGGCTCGAAATCTATACACTCTCGTACTGCAACAGCCGCCGCTCGCCTTCGAGCTTGCGGATGGCGCTTGCGTCCTGCGTCACTTCCAGCGTCCCCAGGTAGTCGCCCTTTTCGTTGCGTATCGGGAAGTAGCGGATGTGCACGAAGCGACCTTGGAAGTTGATCCAGAACTCGGCCACTTTCTGGCGTCCCTCGCGGAAATCGGACAGGATCCGATCCACGATGGAGACGCTGCGCGGCGGGTGGCAGTGCTGCACTTTGCGGCCGATCACGGTGCGGCTGCGCGCGAAAACGCGGTCCGGCCCTTCGGAGAAAAACGCCACGCGGTCGTCGGCATCCACGAAGGTGACGTCGACCGGCAGCGTCGAGAACAGCGCGATCAATTGCTCCAGCGAGAGCGTGCCGGTGGGCAGCGTGATGGACTCGGCCGTGGCAAGCGCCAGCCCCTTCTTCATCACCGCAGGCGACGGACGGTATCCCTCACTCGGCTCCACCAGGCACCAGCCGTAGCGCGGCGAAGCGCTCCAGATTTCGGCCCAATCCTCCTCGGTGAACGCATCCAGGCACATGGGGATCAGGATGCGGTCCTCCTTGTAGATCATCTCCTCGACCGCATTCGCGGCGGCCCGCGCCTTGCCGGCGACGTCCGCGCCTTCCTTATTGAGCGCGCGGCCCAACTCCTTCAACAGACCGCGCACTTCATCGTCCTTCGCCCACATGACTTTCGGCGGCCCCATGATGCCGTGCGCTTCCAGCTTCGGGAAGAAGGTGTGCTCCTTGCGCTGGTAGTGCTTCTCGATGTCCATCAGGTCGTTGAAGGCCTGGCGTACGCCGGCCGGGTCCGAGGCCAGCGCCACGCGCATTCTTTCGAGCACCTCGCGCAGGGCGGCGTTTTCGCGCCGGAATGTGCCGGCCGGATGCCCCGGATCGAGCGGCTTGGCCGGAAGCTGCACCAGCACATCGCGCGTCACCTGGCTGTGCAGGTCGCACATGCACTGGATCTCCTCGACCTTCATGCCCTCGGCCATCAGCTCCTGCTCCATGGCCACGATCTCGGAGTAGTCGGTTTCGCGCACGATTTGGGCGAGTTGTTCCTTCACCGCTTCGGGCGCGGCGCCCTCGTGCAGATGCTTGATGATTCCCTTCAGGGTGCGCACACGGTGGGCGCGGTTATCGATGAGTTCGCTCATGGTTTGCTCGCTTCCAGACACGAGCATAACCGCGAGGCGGCCTACGGCTCAGTGACCTCGGTCACCGGACGGCGACCGGCACGGGAACCTTTTCGAATGACCTGCCTTCGAGTTCGCCGATGGTCCGCCGGGCCTCGGCCGGAACGGGAACCGCCTTCCGGCGCTCATAGTCGTACCAGACCAGCGTCGAGTCGACCGCGGCCGCGATGAAGCCGCCGTCCAGGCTCACCACAAGGTGCTCCATGCGCAGGCTGCTGGTGCCGATCCTGGTGACCCGTGCGCCGACCTGAATTGTGCCGGGGTAAATCAACTGCTCTTTGTAGTCGCACCTCATGCTGGCCAGGATGGGACCGATGCCGGCGGGCGGCAACTTGACCCAAAGGCCCGCGCGCTCGAGGTAGTCCACGCGCGATGTCTCGCACCACCGCGGGTACGTCAGATTGTTGACGTGGCCGAAGGCGTCCTGGTCGCCCCAAATGATCGGAATTGTGTTGATGACCGGAAAGCCGGCCAGCAAGGGATGCACATCGCTCATCAAGTTCAGTTTAACGCTTCGCCCGGAGCCCGGACGCCCTGTGCTATGCTGTAAAAGTACAACGAACGGAGATTAAGGTAAGACAAGGAGTAGCTACGCTCGAATGGCACTGGCGATTGACGTAAAGAAGCAGGTGATCGGCAAGTACCGGACTCACAAGTCGGATACGGGCTCGCCAGAGGTGCAGGTCGCGATCTTGAGTGAACGCATCGCTCAATTGACCGAGCATTTCAAAACCCACGCCAAGGACCACCACTCACGCAAAGGTCTGCTGTTGCTGGTGGCCAAACGGCGTCGTCTGTTGAAGTATCTGATGGGCGCAAGCCCGGAACGATACAAGACGCTCATCTCGCACTTGGGCATCCGCCGTTAGTTTCCTACCGCGGCGCCTGTGTGCAGGCGTGTATCTGCAACCTGTTTCACCGCTAACAACGTGAAACTCGCTATTGGACCATTCGGCCCTCCTTGGACGGCCAGACCCTCACAATGCAACCATCCGCCTGTTCCAACCGAACATTGGTCCGGATTGAAGGAATTTCCCCATGTCATATAAGACTGAAATCGACCTCTATGGCCGAACTGTAACCCTTGAAACAGGGAAAGTAGCCAAACAAGCGAACGGCGCTGTTGTCGTTCGCTGCGGCGATTCGGTGGTCCTGGTCACCGCCTGCGCCGCCGAAGAACCCAAGCCGGGTGCCGCGTTTTTTCCGCTCACGGTGGATTACCGCGAGTACACATACGCCGCCGGGCGATTCCCGGGCGGCTTCATCAAACGCGAAGGCCGTCCCACTGAGAAAGAAATCCTCACCAGCCGCATGATCGACCGGCCCATCCGGCCGCTGTTCCCGGAAGGCTTTTCCTGCGAGACGCAGGTCATCGGCATGGTCCTGTCGGCGGACCCGGAACAAGATCCCAGCACGCTGGCCATGATCGGAGCCGGGGCCGCGCTGGCCCTCTCCGATATCCCCTTCGAGCACGTCGTCGCGGCGGTGCGCGTGAGCAAGGTCGCCGATAAATTCATCGCCAATCCGACTTACGCTGAAACCAAGGAATCCAAACTGAACATCACCGTGGCGGCCACCGACGCAGGTATCGTCATGGTGGAAGCCGGTGCCAGTGAAGCCAGCGAAACAGAAGTAGTCGACGCCATCGAGTTCGCCCACGAGGCTATCCGGAAGATTACGGCCGGCATCCGCGAGCTGGTTTCCCAGGCTGGAAAGACCAAGCGCGTTTATGTGCCGCCCGCCATCAATGAGGAACTTTACGCAAAGATCGCCGGGCAGTGCGGCGCTGAACTGGGCGACTCACTCAACACCGAGAAGTACGGCAAGCTGGAGAGCTACCAGAAGGTAGCCCAGCTCCGTAAGGGCCTGGTGGAAGCGGCCGCCGAGGAAGCCCAGGTTGAGACCGGCAAGCTGTTCGACCTGTTGAAGGAACGCATCTTCCGCGATCAGATTCTGAAAGAGCACCGCCGTCCGGATGGCCGCGATTTCAAGACCATTCGCCCGATCTCCATCGAGGTGGGCGGTTTGCCGCGTACGCACGGCTCGGCCCTGTTTACGCGCGGTGAAACGCAGGCGCTCGTTACCGTCACGCTGGGCACCAAGGAAGACGAGCAGCGCATCGAATTGCTCGACGCCGGCGAAACCAGCAAGCGTTTCATGCTGCACTACAACTTCCCGCCGTTCAGCGTCGGTGAAGTGGCTTTCCTGCGCGGCGCGGGACGCCGTGAAATCGGCCATGGAGCTCTCGGCGAGCGCGCCGTGGGCGCCGTGGTGCCGGACGAGACCAAGTTCCCCTACACCATGCGCGTGGTCAGCGACATTCTGGAATCGAACGGTTCCAGTTCGATGGCTACCGTCTGCGGCGCCACGCTGGCGCTGATGGACGCCGGTGTGCCGATCAGCGCTCCGGTGGCCGGAATCGCCATGGGCCTGGTGACCAACGGCGAAGGTCACTGCGTTTTGACCGATATCGCCGGCGCCGAGGATCACTACGGCGACATGGACTTCAAGGTGGCCGGCACGCGCCAGGGTATTACCGCCCTGCAGATGGACATCAAGGTCCAGAACGTGACCACCGCCATCATGCGCGAGGCTCTGCAGCAGGCGCTCGAAGCGCGGCTCTTCCTCCTGGACAAGATGGAAGCCGTCATTTCGGCGCCGCGCGAGGAACTATCTCCTTACGCGCCACGTATTTACAAGATCACCGTCCCGGTGGACAAGATCCGCGAGATCATTGGCCCGGGCGGCAAGGTCATCCGCGGCATCATCGACCAGACCGGCGTGAAGATCGACGTCGAGGACGACGGCACCGTGAATGTGTTCGCCAGCGACGGCGAGAGCGCCAAGAAGGCCATCCAGATGATTACCGAAATTGCCGCCGTGGCCGAGGTTGGCAAGACCTATCTCGGCAAGGTGGTGCGGCTGGTCGATTTTGGCGCCTTCGTCGAAATCTTCCCCGGTACCGATGGTTTGCTGCACATCAGCGAGATCTCCGAAAACCGGATCAAGAACGTGGAGGACGAGCTGAAGGAAGGCGACCAGATCCTGGTCAAGGTCCTGGCGGTGGACGGCAACAAGATCCGTTTGAGCCGCAAGGCCGTCCTGCGCGAGCAGCGTGAAAAGCTCAAGGGCGTGCAACCGGCCGCTGAAGGCGAGGAGCAGCCTGCCGAGCAAGAGCAACAGCCGCAGCCTCATCATGGCGGGCGCCCGGACCGTCACGATCGCCACGACCGGCGAGACCGCCGCGACGGTGGAAGGCACAAGCGGTAGGAAACAGTAGACAGAAGAAACACCACCGGCCGCCCCAAAAGGGCGGCCGGTCCTGTTTTGGGCGATTATATACTTGTGACCAATCCACGAGCCTCGGAGCGGCGCTCCTACCCGGCTGCTATAGTGGTCCAAACGTGCCTCGTGCCAAGATCAAGTCGATAGAAATCACAGATGCGTGCGACTTAAGGCCTGAATCCTACGTGCCCGACAATTACGAGGATTTCCAATGCACCTTCGGCCTCAGCATCGGTCCGAGTGACATGGATGGAGCCGAACTGTTCTACCTGACGGTTTGCACACCAAAGCGGCTGGCGAAGATCGCCGACAGAGACGGGTTCGTCTGGGGCCGTCATCACCTGATTGTGCCGCACTACGATCTGAAGGCGATCACGCAAGCTATCACAAAATTTGTAGAGGGTTGTTCGGGCGAGGCGTGGGCAGACGTGGCACTCAAGGTGAGTCGCTTTGCAGGTTGGGAGTTCGAGGACTACGCAAAGGATCCGTAACGTGCTGGATTAGTCAGGTATGGGAATGCCCTGTTTTGAGGGGCTGGAGCCTATTCCACCGTGACGCTCTTGGCCAGGTTGCGGGGTTGGTCTACGTCGCAGCCGCGGCGCACCCCGATGTGGTAAGCCAGCAACTGCAGCGGCACGATTTCCAGAAGCGGCGACAGCAGCGAGCGGCAGTCCGGCACCACGATCACCTCGTCGGCCAGCTTCGAGGCCTGGTCGTCGCCTTCCGTCACCACCGCGATGACGTGTCCTTCCCGCGCCTTCACTTCCTGAATGTTCGAGATGGTCTTCTCGTAGCGCAGGCAGCCTCGCACGCTCAGCTTGTCGCGCGTGGCGATGACCACCACGGGCAGATTCTCGTCGATCAACGCGTTGGGCCCGTGCTTCATTTCGCCCGCCGGGTAGCCTTCGGCGTGGATGTAAGAGATTTCCTTCAGCTTCAGCGCGCCTTCCAGCGCGATGGGGAAGTGCATGCCCCGGCCGAGGAACAGGAAGTCCGTGGCGCGGAACAGCTTGCGCGCCAGTTCCTCGATGCGCGCGTCCGCGGTCAGCACCGTTTCCATCTTGGCCGGGATCTGTAGCAGGTCCTCCACCAGCGTGCGGGAGCGCTCCGGCTCCAGCGTATCGCGCAACTGGCCGAGATACAGCCCCAGCAGGAACAGCGCCGTTAGCTGCGAGGTGAACGTCTTGGTGGAGGCCACACCGATTTCCGGCCCGCAGTGCGTCAGCAGCACGCCGTCGGCCTCGCGCCCCAGCATGGAGCCGAGCACGTTCGAAATGGCCAGCGTACGCGAGCCCTTGCTCTTGGCTTCGCGCTGCGCGGCCAGCGTGTCGGCCGTCTCGCCGGATTGCGAAATCAGCACGGTGAGAGTTTCCGGCGTGAGGATCGGATCGCGGTAACGGAACTCGCTGCCGTAGTCCACTTCCACCGGCAGGCGCGCCAGCCGCTCGATCATGAACTTGCCGACAAGGCCCGCGTGCCAGCTCGTTCCGCACGCCACGATGCGGATTTCGCGGAAGCGCCGGAATTCGGCCGGGGCGATGTCGATCTCGTTGAGGAAGACCCGCCCGGACTCCTGCCCCACACGGCCCAGGATGGTATCGCGCACCGCTCGAGGCTGTTCGAAGATTTCCTTGAGCATGAAGTGCTTGTAGCCGCCCTTCTCGGCCATTATGGGATCCCACAGTATACGCGTTACGGCGCGTTTGATGGGACGGCCCTCGAAATCCGTGAGCAGGACGCCGTCGCGCGTGAGCACCGCGACATCGCCATCGTCCAGAAAAAAAACGTCGCGCGTGAGGTTGAGGATGGCGGGCACGTCGCTCGCCACTACATATTCGTCGCTGCCCAGCCCCACGGCGACGGGCGGGCCCATGCGGGCGGCGACCACTTTGTTGGGATCCAGCTTCGAAATGACGGCAATCGCGAACAGACCCTTGAGGCGGCGTGCGGCGGCTCGCACAGCTTCGGCCAGATCGCCGTGGAAGGCAGCTTCCACAAGGTGCGCGATCACTTCCGTATCGGTTTCGGTTTTGAAAACGTGACCTGCTTCGATCAACTCATGCTTGAGCGCGAGGTAATTCTCGATGACGCCATTGTGGACGACGACGATCTCGCCCTTGCAGTCGCGGTGCGGGTGCGCATTCTCCTCGCTGGGGCGGCCGTGCGTGGCCCAGCGGGTATGGCCGATGCCGCAGCATCCGTCGACGGGTTCCATGCGCAGCGTCTCTTCGAGGTTGCGCAGGCGTCCCTCCGTGCGGCGCACCAGCAGTTGGCCGTCATCGGTTATGACCGCCAACCCCGCGGAATCGTAGCCGCGGTACTCCAGCCGCCGCAGCCCATCCAGAATGATGGGGACGGCCTTGCGCGCGCCGACGTATCCGACGATGCCGCACATAGGGGCTAGTCTATGATATCGATGCGGTAATCCTCTATCACCGGGTTGGCCAGAACGTCCTGGGCGATCTGCTCCATTTCAGTCCGGACCTGTTCCTTGTTGGCGCCCTCGGCAAGAGTCAGCTCGAAGTACTTGCCCTGGCGCACATCGGCGACTCCCTTGTGGCCCATGCTGGCCAAGGCCTTGCAAACAGTTTGGCCCTGGGGGTCCAGGACGGTGGATTTCATGGTGACGTAAACGCGTGCCTTCATCTGGATTCCTTCTTAACAGATTACCGCGGTTCGGGCGGTTACGCCTTCAAGCCAGATTTCCCCTCGAAAGCAGGGATGCCACAGCACCGCTCGCTTATCGATCCCCTCAACTTGATTTAAACCGCCTGGAGTCAGATACTTATAGGAAGCGCAGGCTCACGCTGAGCGCTTCTCTCTCATGAAAAACCCACTGATCATCGCTTTGGATGTCGAAACGGCCGAGCAGGCGCGCGAGTTGGTCACACAACTCGGCGAGGATGCCGCTTTCTACAAAGTCGGGATGGAACTTTACGCAGCCGCCGGCATGGACTTCGTGCGCGAGCTGATCGCTCAGGGCAAGCAGGTGTTTCTCGATCTGAAAATGTACGACATCGGCGAAACGGTGAAGCGCGCCGTCGCGCAGGTGGCGCGCCTCGGAGTCACACTCACCACCGTGCACGGCAGCGGACCAGTGATGCGAGCGGCCGTCGAAGGCCGGGGCGGCTCCAGTTTGAAGTTGCTGGGCGTCACCGTGCTCACCAGTTTCGACAAGGAAGACCTCGCCGACCTGGGCTACCCCTGCGAAGTCGGCGACCTGGTGAAACTGCGCGTGCGCAAGGCCATGGAAGCCGGCATGGACGGTTTGGTCTGCTCGCCGCTCGAGGTGGCCGCCGTGCGCGGGATCACGGGTCCCGGCGCAGTGCTGGTGACGCCGGGCGTGCGCTCGGCCGGAGCCGGCAAGGGCGACCAGAAGCGTGTGGCCACGCCTGCCGAAGCCATCCGCAACGGCGCAAGCTACCTCGTGATCGGCCGGCAAGTGACCCGCGCCGCCGACCCGCGCGCCGAGGTCCGCAAGATCCTCGACGAGATCAACGGCGTCGCTATGCAAAAATGAAAGTGTGACCGGTCACGAAATACGCCAACAATACCTGGACTACTTTGCCCAACGCGGGCACCGCATCGTACCCAGCTCTTCTCTAGTTCCCGCCAACGACCCTACGTTGTTGTTCGCCAACGCGGGGATGAATCAATTCAAGGACGTTTTCCTGGGCGCTGAAAAGCGCGATTATTCCCGCGCCTGCTCCTCGCAAAAGTGCGTCCGCGCCGGCGGGAAGCACAACGATCTGGAGAACGTCGGTTACACCCGCCGCCATCATACGTTCTTCGAGATGCTGGGCAATTTCAGCTTTGGCGACTATTTCAAGGCCGACGCGATCGCTTACGCCTGGGAGCTGATCACCAAGGTTTACGGCCTCCCGAAAGAGAAGCTCTACTTCACGGTGTTCCGCGAGGACGACGAGGCCGACGAGTTGTGGCAGAAGGTCACCGGCGTTCCGAAAAGCCGCATCTTCCGGCTGGACGAGAAGGACAACTTCTGGCAGATGGGCGACACGGGTCCGTGCGGACCGTGTTCGGAGATTCACTACGACCTCGGCCCGGACGCGTGCGAACCGGGCCATGAAGACGAAGAGTTCCCTAGCGATTGCGGCGGCCGCTACGTCGAGATCTGGAACCTGGTCTTCATGCAGTTCAACCGCGACTCGGAAGGCGTGATGACCCCGCTGCCGCGTCCGTCCATCGACACGGGCATGGGCCTGGAGCGCGTCGCGGCGGTCATGCAAGGCAAGCTGAGTAACTACGAAACCGATCTCATCCGCCCGATTGTCGACTACGCCGCCGAACTCGCCAACGTGGTTTACGGCGAAGACCCGCGCGTCGATTCGGCCTTGCGCATCGCCGCCGATCACAGCCGCTCCACCGCATTCCTGATTCACGACGGCGTGGTGCCGGCCAACGAAGGCCGCGGCTACGTGCTGCGCAAGATCATGCGCCGCGCCATGCGCCACATCCGCCGCATCGGACTGGAAGAGCCGTTCCTTTACAAGATGGCCGGCTTCGTGGCCGAAGTGATGAAGCCCGCCTATCCGGAGCTGATGCAGAGCATCCAGCGCGTGGCCCGCATCGTGAAGGAAGAAGAGCACCGTTACGCCACCACCTACCAGGTGGCCGAGCGTGTTTTCCACGACGAGGTGAAGGCCGTCACCGCCGGCGTGCTGCCGGGCGCGGTCGCCTTCAAGCTCTACGACACGTACGGTCTTGCGCTCGACGAGCAGGAAGAGATGGCGCGCGAGTACGGCCTGCGCATCGACAACGCGGCCTTCGAATCCGAAATGGAGCAGCAGCGCGAGCGGGCGCGCGCAAGCTGGAAGGGCGCCGAAAAGGGCATCATCGCCGAGGCTTATCAGGAACTGCGGACGAAGGGCGCCACGAAGTTCCTCGGCTACGAAATGCTCTCGACGCCGGACGCCAAGGTGGTCGGCTTGCTGGTGGATGAGAAGCCGGTCCAGAGCGTCGGCCCCAACACGAAGGCCGAGGTCGTGCTGGATAAGACGCCGTTTTACGCCGAAACCGGTGGCCAGGTCGGCGACAATGGCGAGCTTTGCAACGCGAGCGGCATCAAGGTGGCGACGGTTGAAAGCGTTTACCCGCCTGTCACGGGCCTGAGCGTGCATCGTGTCCTCACGACCGACGCGATCCATGTGGGAGACGTCTTGCGGGCGGAGGTCGACGCGGGATCGCGCCACTCCACCATGCGTAACCACACGGCGACGCACCTGCTGCACGCCGCCCTGCGCCAGGTGCTCGGCGCGCACGTCAAGCAGGCCGGCAGCGTAGTGGAACCGGCGCGGCTTAGGTTCGATTTCACGCACTACGCCGCCATGGACCCCGACGAGCTCACCGAGGTCGAGCGCCTCGTGAACGAGCAGATCCTGCGCAACACGGCGGTCACAACCGACGTGATGGATCTCGACAAGGCGCTCACCACGGGAGCCATGGCGTTGTTCGGCGAGAAGTACGGCGACAAGGTGCGCGTAGTGTCCGTCCCCGGCTTCAGCCGCGAGCTTTGCGGCGGCACGCACACCTCGCGGACCGGAGACATCGGGCTGTGCAAGGTCGTTTACGAGGGCAGCATTTCCGCCGGCGTGCGCCGCATCGAAGCCATCACCGGCGAGGGGGCGCTGTCCCGCTTCCAGGAAGTGTCGGGTTCGCTCGAACGCGTGGCTAACTTGCTGCGCACCGCCGAACCGGAACTCTACGAACAGACCGAAAGGATGATCGCCCGCGAGAAAGCCCTCGAAAAGCAGCTCGACCAGCTCAAGCAGAAGCTGGCGCACTCGATGGTCGCGAACCTCAAGGACCGGGCGCACAGCGTGAAGGGCGTTACGCTGGTGGCCGCTTACGTCGACGACTTCGACCGCCAGCAGTTGCGCTGGATCGCGGATTCGCTCCGCAACCAGGGCATCGACGTGATCGTGCTTTCGAGCGGCGGGGGCGAGTTGGTCAGCGCCGTGCGCAAGGACGTCACATCCAAGGTCCACGCGGGCAAACTCGCGGGCAAGGTGGCGCAGGCCGCCGGCGGCAAGGCGGGCGGCCGGCCGGACATGGCCGAGGGCGGAGTGAAGGATGCGGCCCGGTTGCGCCAGGTGATCGAGCAGGAGATTGAAGGCCTTTTGTGATTCAGTACGACGCGGTGGTCGTGGGCGCTGGACCGACGGGCTTGGCTTGCGGCATTGAGCTCCGACGGCGCGGGCTGACGGTCGTCCTGTTCGACAAAGGCTGCGTGGTGAACTCGATCTACAACTACCCGGCGAACATGATGTTCTTCACCACGCCGGAGTTGCTCGAGATCGGCGATATCCCCATGACCAGCCTTGGCGAGAAGCCCACACGCGTCGAGGCGCTCAAGTACTACCGCCGCGTCGCCGATCATTACCGCCTGCCCATCAAGCAATACGAGCGCGTGACCAGGATGGAAGGCATGGACGGTGCCTTCACGGTCCACAGCGAGGACCGCGAGGGGCAGGCAAATGTCTGCGGCGCCCGCAAAGTAGTGTTGGCCACGGGATATTACGACCGGCCGAACATGCTCGGCGTCCCGGGCGAGGATCTGCCCAAGGTCCTGCACTATTACAAAGAATCGCATCCGTATTACGTGCAGGACGTGGCGGTAGTGGGCGGCAAGAATTCAGCGGCGATCGCGGCGCTTGAACTTCATTGGAGCGGCGCACGCGTCACGTTGATTCATCGCGGCGCCGGCCTGCACGATCACGTGAAGTACTGGATCAAACCCAACCTCGAAAACCGCATCGCGGCAGGCGAAATCAAGGCCTATTTCCGGTCCAGTATCGCCCGGATCGAGCCTCGGAGAATCCTCATCCGAACTCCGGAGGGAGAACTCTGGCTCGACAATGACTACGTGTTCGCCATGACCGGATATCATCCGGATCTCGGCTTCCTCGCCGCGCACGGCATATCGCTCGGAGAAGACGGCCGGCCCGCGTTGAACGCGGAAACGATGGAGAGCGCACGCCCGGGCCTGTATCTGGCAGGCGTTCTGGTCGCAGGCGTCCACACGAACGAGATCTTCATCGAAAACGGGCGCTTCCACGGCGCGAAGATCGCCGCGGACATCGCCGCTAAACTCTCATAAGATCCGGAACAGGCAGAGATTGCCCACGCACGCGATTCGCGCGACGCCCCAGCGCCACGGTGCGTCGAGCATATCGTGACCGGTGAGGCCGTTCCCCCCGCCGCTTATGGGCGCAACGATGTAGTGGAAACCCCTGTGCCTGATGGCGCGCGTGGCTTCCACCCTCAGGTCGGCATCGCGACGGATCTGCGGCGTGGGCCGGTCGCAAAGCAGGCGCCACGCGCCGTCCAGGCCCTTTCCGTAAATGACAATGCGCACGTTCTGCTCGATGCGGGGGCAAGTGACGGTCGCGCCGGAGAGCCATTGCGGCTGGTCGAATTGCGTTTCCAGGAACATCCCGGGCTTGGCTGGCCCGAGCGTCGCCCAGAAAGTTGTGAGGTTGTTGTCGAGGGCCAAGGGCGCATCCCAGACATTAGGCCAGGCATCCAGCAACCAGCGAGCGTTCGGCTGCAAACGGTGATTGCCGCGGTAGAAACCCAATTCAGCGATGCTCCAGTTCGTCACACCCGCCGCTTCCTGCCGGATCCGCAGGGCGGTGAATTGTGCCTCGGACCAGTCCGCCACCAGATCGTGCAGAGGCTGCAAATGTTGATAGAGGCCGAAGCGCATGGCGTCCACGCACGCCTCGGTCTCGGCGGACTCGTAGAACAGGCTCATCTGGCGCTCGGTATAGGCGGCAGCGGTGCCGTGCAGGTCCAGGATGCGGGCGCCCGGCGGCGTGGATCGATTGATGACCTCCGCCATCCGGTATTCGCCCAGGGTGCGGCGAAGATAGTCTTGCTCCGGTTCGATG
>JAJFUV010000336.1 GCA_021372245.1 Terriglobales bacterium | reverse complement strand
TGCCCTTCAACAACGGCTGCCCGTAAAGGCCGGTGATGAGATGGCGATGCGCGGAGTTGGTGGCGAAGTCTACACCCTGATACGGATTGACCAACTGGCAGTTCACGATGGCCACGTTGTCGGCCTGCTTGCCGCTGGCGATGCACCAGGGGTAGGCCACCGGCTCTTCTGAGAGCGTTTGGTTTGGGTAGAAGACCGCGAGCCCCTCCATGGTCGCGTTGTTGCCGTCCAGCGTGATGAAGGGCGCGCCTTCCCTCTTGCCCGCGCCTTCCACGGCCAGCAGGACCGATCCGACGCCGCGTTTCCAGGTCTGCGGAGCGCGCGCGACGCCCATAAAGGAGACACCCGCCGGGACCGCAAGGTGGCTCGCGATATGGTATTCGCCGGCAGGCAGGAACACGATGCCGCCGCCGCGCTTGTGCGCGTCGTCCATCGCTCGCTGGATTGCAGGGGTATCGTCGGCGCGCCCGTTGGCCGCCGCGCGATAGGGCTTCTCGCGCACGTTTATCGTACCGCCGGTGAGCCCGAACGCCGCCGCGCCTAGCATGCTCCGGCGAGTGAGAGTTATCTGGGAGAGAGGCATCTCATTCCTCCGCTACAAGAACATGGAGCAGTGTATCAAGGTCGGGCAGAGAAAGTGTAGAACGGGGAGTCTGTGTGGGGCGCTCTCCTTCGCCCCACACGAGCGGCGCGCTTTCGCCTCAGGTTTACAGGCCGAGTTTTGCGGCGATGGCCATCAGGATCTCGCGATCCTTCACAGTGAAGCCGTTTTCCAGTTGCGAGTAGAGCGCGGTGTTTTTCACTGACACCACGCCGCCGAGCGAAAAGAACAGTTCCTCCCCGCCCTCCAACGGGCGCAGCGGCACAGGGACTGCCGGCACATCCGCCCCCGGCACGTTAGCCTTGTTGGGCGGGATGTTGACGGTCGACGCTTCGTTCCGGGAAAGCACCAACAGGTCGGTCAGCGGCTTGCCGTCCTCTCCCACCAGCGGCACCCCATTGGCGGCCGTGGCGATGACGCAATCGTAGACCACGCTCATCTTGACCGAGGTCTTGGCCGCAGGGTCGAACCAGTACTTCGGCGCGCGGTCGGGGTTCCATTCCGGCGGCGCCTGGCCGGTCGCGGCCTTGTACTCCTCCGGCGTCATGTAGACGGGGAACTTGTATAGCTTCGAGATCGAGTAGATCGGGTAATTCAAAGCGGGCATGAAAGAAATCCTCCCCCTCAGGCTAGGCCGAGCACACGCGGGCTTTTCGCACCCACTATGGCTAACTGATTGAATGTGAAGGGAAAGTTATTAGGGGGAAGCTGTGAATGAAGAAAACGGGGAGCGCGCGCCGCGTGGTACGCGCTCCCCGCGATAGCTACTGGACCGTCAGCGTGGAGGGATTGCTGTAGATCAGGCCGGCCCCGTCGGGGGCGACAGCCGCCACCACCAACGGTTTGCCGCCCGAGGTGGCCGAAGACGGCACCTCGAACGACACGATGTACACACCCACAACGCCAACCATGTACTCAGCGGAGATCACGCGAACCCCTTCGTTGTTGAAGCCCACGATCAAATTGGCTGCAACTTTCTGGCCCGGGATGCCCGCGTGGTTCGTGCCGGTCGCCGGAGTAGTCTGCCCGACGCCGGTCACAAAGAGACGGACGGTTTCGCCCGGCCGCGCTCCCTGGCCAGGGCCGAGATACCGGCCGTCGTCACCGATCGCCACCGCATAGCGGACGCCGGTGTCGCTGAGGGTTTCGAACAACCCAGGCTGGATCGCATACGTTGGAACATCCGGCACCACGGTGGACGCTCCGGCCACCTTCACCGTCACGTTGACCTTGCCGGGCGCACCCAGTTCGAACGGCGCCTGTACCGACACCGACTCCATGCCGTCGATGTTCGACACGTTGTAGATCGGCGCGGCCGTCGAGCCGAATAGAACCTCGACATCCGCCAACTTCAGAGGCAGAGGACCGATCAAATTACCCCCCGTAATGCTTCCGGAGAGGTTTGGAGCAATGCCTTTGCCGTAAATGGTCACGATACCACCGGGCACCACACCCGCTTGCCCGCCGGCACCATTGACGATGCCGGCCGCCGGCACCTCGGGGCCCGCCAACCGCGCGGTGAGCGAGAAGGTGACTGAGAAGGCGCCAATGGAGGCTTTCACCAGGATTGTCCCCGGCGTCGAGCCGGCCGTTGCGTTAACGGAGGCCGTGCCGTCAGCGCCGGTGGTCGCCGATGCCGCGCTCAGGGTAGCCGTTCCGGATGTGACGGTGAATGCCACCGCCACGCCCTGTACAGGCGCGTTCTGCGCGTCCACGACCTTCACGGCCAGCGGTTTCGGAAACGCGGTCGAGATGAGCACGCTCTGGTCGTCGCCGCTGACCTTGTTGAGGGCCGAGAGCTGCACGTTGACTGTAACCGTGAACAGAGCCACCGCCGAACCGAGCTTGCTGCGCACCCGGACTTGGAAACTGCCGCCCATGCTGCCCAGCGTGACCCGCGTCGAAACGCGGCCCGTGGCATCCGAGGTTGAGACCGTGTTGATGAGAGTGAGTGAATTCGGAGTGACAACTTCCCAAACCACTTCCGCGCCGCTCAGCTTATTGCCGTAACCATCCGATACCTCGCCCACCAGAGCGAGTGGGAGTGTGGTCCCCGGATTGCCGCTCTGCCCGTTGCCCTGGATGAGTTTTATCTCGCCGGGATCGCCGGGTAAGGCGGTCACCGTCAGATCCCATCCACGGTCGCCTCCCATCTTGGCACTGAAGTTCGATGTACCCTGATGGCCCGTTATGATCACGTCGCAAGTAGCGAGGCCGTTGCTGTCGCTAAGAACCGTGCCACCCACGCAGGCCGGGACAGGTCCGGTGGAAGAATCCTGGTTGGAGGTCAGGAATAGTCCCAAGTTCGGCACCGGGTAACCGATCTGCGGCCCGGAGGCGATACTCGCCCGCACCGCAATCGCTCCCTTCAGCACCGTTCCAAGCTTTCCGCTGATCTTCCCCACCCCGGGATCCGGAACCTGCATCGTAAGGGTCGGCAAGGCGGTGGTTCCTCCGCCGCTGCTGATTGCCAACACCGTCGTCGCCACAAAGGATGCGCTTCCCTGCTCTGCTGTGGCTGTGACTGTGGACTGCACGAAGGACATGCCCGTTGTCACCGAGCCGCCGATGAAATAAGTTTGGGCGATGCCGTACTCATCGGTAGTGGACGTGAAGTCGCTCAGGTACCCCGTCCCGTTTGTAATCGCGAAAGTGACTTGCTCGTTGGCTACGGGGTTACCATTGTCATCCGTTACCTTCACACGCAACGGGAAGTCAGTCTGACGAACTTCAAACACTACCTGGCCGTCGCCGGACACGACCTTCACACCGGCCCCCGCCCCAGGTGTCGTTCCACCGCCGGACGTCCCCACGTTGAGCGTGAAGTCCACACCTATCTGATTTCCCGCGGTGGTTCTGGCGTTCACCGCGACGGTCCCGTTCGCATTCGGCACGCTGACGTACGCCACTGCGTAACCGTCCATGTTCGTCCTGCTGGTGGCCGACAGGATGGAGGCACTGGTTGTGCTGGTACTGAATTCAACCGCCGCGTCAAACACGGGCTTGTCGCCGTTCATCGCGCGCACCACCACCGGAGCCGAAACGCCGCCCGGCGCGACCGATTGATTGTTGCCGAACAAGCGGAAGCCGGTTACCTGGCCGCTAGCCACTCCGCGGAACTGAATGTCGCTGGCGGGTTTCGAAAGGGCAGAAGTATTGGTGAGGCGATTGTTGATCAAGTCGATCGCGTAGAGTTTCGTCGAGTCCATGAAGTAGAGATTCTTGGCCAGTGGAGCTTCATTGGATTGTGCAAGGGCACCGAGCATGCCCGTGGTTCCAAGCTCGCTGATACCAGCATTGTCTACCGTCAAGGGGTTAAAGCCGATCTTGTAGACATTCCCTAGTGCTAGTGACAAGGCGTACGCCCGGTCGTTGCTGGTCACAACAACCTGATCCAACGTGACAATCCTGGCGTAAGGGTATGCTCCCAAAATGGTGCGATTGACAAGGTCAAAGGAGTACAGAATGTACCCGCTGTTGATCGGTGTTGTATCTACGGCCAAGGCCTTTGTTCCGTCCGGCGTGAAGGAGAGCTTGCCTGGCGTTCCGCCTACCGTGATTTCCCCGCGCAGTGTCAGGGTCCGTGGTTCGATCTCGTAAACGTGGTTCAAGGCACTCACGTAGAGCAACCCGTTAGGCCCCACCACCATGTTGCTCGGCTCCGCACCCAATAACAGGGGAGAGCTCGCCACGGTCTTCGTCGCGAGATCCACCGCCGTGATACTCTTTTCCGCCGAACTCATCACCAGGATGCGTGAGCTGGCCAGGTCCGAAACGATCATATTGGGCGATGCGCCCACGTTGAACCCATTGGTAGGGCTGTATTCGCTGTCGTTGTTCGTGTCATACACGCGCAACACCGCGGCCAGCACAGCGAGATATCGGCCGTCGGGCGTCATCGCGGATGAACTCGGCCCCACGCTGAGGTTGATGGTTCTTAAAGGCGTTGCAGAGGGCGGCGCTTGCACCACGATGGCCCCCTCCCCCGATTGACCTACCGCGTACAGTTTCGCTGCCGACGCGTTGAAATAAACTGCCGCAGTGTTGGGGGGGATATCGAAGGAAATCGACGACTGGAAGGGCTCCTGGATGTATGAGGTCACAGTCTGGCTGGCTGTTCCCGTCGGCAACAAATAGATTGTCCCGGCAGGAAGAGCCGCCGCCAGGGCGAGCATGACCGTGGCCACTGTCAAAGACAAATGCTCAATTTTCATGGACACCTCGTTTCGATGGGTGGGACGCTAACGGACAGCACTTCCAAGAAGACCTCTTGGCGCGGGCGAACACTGATAATTCTAACACGAAAGGCACGTCAGAGGAATGAGACGAACGCCTTTGAGGAGGATTAAAAAAGGGAGGGGACTTCTCCCCTCCCTTTAAGGACTAACTACCGATTCAGGTTAGTAGCCAAGCTGCTCGCCGTCGTTGACCGCAGCGACGTTGGAGAACGCCTGGGCCACACGAGTGCGATCCGGCACCACCAGTGCCAGGTAGCCATGAGCGATGTCCACCGCACCCATCTTCGTCACGAACGCATAGCCGTGAGCGAACTGGAAGTTGCAGAGGGCGAACATGTAGCCCTGGAAACCCGGAGCGCCTGTCGCGCCGAGGTTGCCGCCACCGGACAGCGTGAACACCAACTGCGCGCCGGTCGGAACAACCTGCGAGGTCTGCGCAGCCGGAGCCGCGCCGCCACCGCTGGTCGTGCCATAGTAGTACATTGTGCAAGCGCCCTGCTGCTGCCGGCCCGTGTTGCCAGCCAGCGGATCCGACGAGGTGTTCGCAATCACGATACCCGTATCGAAACCGACTTGGTTGGTGATGAACGGGAAGAGCAGGATGGTGCGGCAAGCGCTAATGGTCAGCATGTCGCCTTGCGTGAAGCTCTCCTTGAACCGCGGCTCGGGAGCCGCCCAGTCCATCTGCGTAACGGTGCTGATCGGACCGTAACCGCCCGCGATCTGGGAGGTGCCAAGCGCCGGCTTGTTCTCGCCTACAGCATCAATCGGCCAATCGAACGTTACCGTGATCGCAAACTTGTCGGTGTCGATCAGGCCGTTCTTGCCATTACCCGTGCCGACAACTTCATACACCGCGAAACCGGCGCCGCCACTGATGGATACAGCCTCAGTCGAATCAGCATCAGCAGCGGGGTTAATCGGAGATCCGCCACTGCCGTCCGCCTTCACGTTACCAGTTACCAAGTACGCATTCAGGGAAGGCGTCGAGGAACCACCGGAGACAACGACTTCCGGAACACTGACAGTGACGCCGTTCTGGACGTTCGTGAACTTCACGATGAACCGCGTACCCTGATTGGCCACGCCTACGCCGGCGAACACTGCAGAGTTGGTGAACATGCTTTCAGTGACGTAGTTGTAGCCCGGTATGTTTTGCTCCACCGCGACTAGACTGTTGTCAGTCTCGATCACCTTGCGGAAAGCCGAAGGAAAGTTCTCTGTGAACGTGATCTTCGCAACATCCTTTTCACCCGGCTTGGTGCATTGCTTACCGCTGGCACCGCTGATCGAAACAGCCAGGCTCTGCTGGACGAACGCCACAGTCTGGGGCTGGTTGGCCACCGGAACCGAGGTCGCACCAGTGATCGAAATGTACTCGGTGATAGTACCCGGCACATAGCTGCCACTCGGCACGCCCGTCGCGTTCGCACGGATATTGGCGATGCGGATCACGCGCGTCTGAGTTCCCGAAGGTACGATCGGGATACCTCTCCAGAGCACCGAATTCGGCGAACTGGAGACCTTCTCACCCTCCCAAATGTTGGCCTTGCCCACGCCGCAGCCAGCGGTATTGCTATCCTGACTCAGCGGCAATCCCAGGCACTGGTTGCCCGGCTGCGGATCATCGATCATCAGCAGGGCTTCGCTGACGGCCCCGTCCTTGGCCAGAATATTACTCGTGACGTTGGTGCTCAGGAAGATCTGAACGTTGACGTAATACACCTGGTTCGGATCTCCGCCTGTGCAGTTCAACGTCAGGTCGCCAACTGGCTCGGCCAGACCCTCAGCGCGAATCAGCGGAGGAACGCCGGCATTGGCAGCGCACTGAAACGTTGCATTTTGGGCACTCGCCACAGCGGCCATCATGACCACCAGCGCGAGTACCGGTAATACTTTTCGAAAAGCTAC
>JAJFUV010000327.1 GCA_021372245.1 Terriglobales bacterium | reverse complement strand
CGGCACTTCGACAGCTTCCGGCTGTTCGAAATCGGCTACGAAATTCATCGCCGCGCCGGGCAATTGCCGGATGAAGTGCCGCACCTGATGGCGGCCATTTTCAGCCGCGGCAACGGCGAGGCGGGCCTCATGGAGTTGAAGAGGCTGGCCGAGTGCGTGATGCCCGGCGCGAGCGTGCGATCTGTCGAGGCGCGTAGCTACGAGCATCCGGCGCGCGCCGCCGAAGTGATCTGGCGCGACAAGATGGTGGGCCGGTTGTACGAGCTGCACCCGTCCATATTGGAGGGCCGCGCGGCGATCCTGGACGTCGACCTGCGAACGACACTGGCTCTCGGCGCTCCGGAGAAGCGCTACAAGCCCATCCGTCGCTTCCCGTCGAGCGCATTCGACCTGAGCGTGATTGCCAAGATCCGCGATCTCGTTGGAGACATCGAGAAAAAGCTCACCGCTTTGGCCGGGGAGGAACTCGATCGCATCGAATTCCTGCGCCAGTATACCGGCGCGCCGCTTGAGGAAGGCACCAAGAGCGTGTCTTACCGGCTGACGGTCTCGTCGGACGAACGGACGCTCACGGCGGACGACGTAACGCGGGTGCGTTCGCGGATCATCGACGGGATGCGGGCACAGGGTTACGAGCTGCGCATCTGACGAGCGCCGGGTGGCCTGATATACTGGCCTTCTTACAATATGCTCTCCGTACAGCTCGTCGCTCCGCATACGATGGAGCCTCGCGAAATGCCGATGCCTTGCGATCCGGCTGGGGGCGAGGTTCTGGTCAAGGTCAGGGCCGTGGGCATCTGCGGCAGTGACCTCCATTGGTACAAAGAAGGCCGCATCGGGCCCACGCCGGCCGAATACCCACAGATTCTAGGTCATGAGCCATCCGGCGATGTGGTGGCGGTGGGCGCCGGAGTCACGCAAATCAAACCCGGTGACCGCGTGCTTGTCGAACCGGCCCTGAACTGCGGCACCTGCGAGCTGTGCATGAGCGGGCGGCACAACGCCTGTATCCGGAGCCGGTTCATGGGCGCGCCGGGCGCCCCGGGCCTGCTGCGCGAGTACGCCCTGGTTCCGCAATCGAACCTTGTGCATATCCCAGACACGATGGATTACGTGCACGGGACCATCGCCGAGCCGGTGGCGGTAGCCGTGCATGTGTTGCGCATGTCGCGGATCCGGCTGGGCTCGACGGTGGCTGTGATCGGCGCGGGGCCCATCGGGTTGCTTTGCGCCGCAGTGGCGCGGGCGGCGGGCGCCTCGGAGATCTTTATCGCCGATAGACTGGCGCACCGGATCGAGATGGGCAGGAAGATGGGCGCGGACGTGGGTGTACACGTCCCCTCGGAATCCTTGCGCGATGTGGTCATGGACCGAACGCGTGGCCGCGGCGTGGACGTAGCGATCGACGCGGCGGGCGATTCCAGTACCTTCAACGCCGGTCTCTCCATCGCCCGATTCGGCGGCCAGTACGTACTGGTGGGCCTGCCGTCAGAGCGCGAGATGAAACTGGACCTGCATCTGGCGATGGGCAAGGAACTCACCATCCAGACAATGAAGCGCTCGAACCATACCGCGCACGAGGCCATCGAACTGATCCAGGCCGGCAAGATCAGCGACGCCATGGTGACGCACCGGGTGCCGCTCGCGCGCGCGCCGGAAGCTTTCAAAGTTCTCGACGACTACCGCGAAGGCGTTGGAAAAGTCGTCATTGAGATGTGATCCTAATAAACGGACTTCTACCATGAAGAACTACCTCGCATTCGATTTCGGCGCCGAAAGCGGCCGCGCCATGCTCGGAACGCTTTCCGACAGCCAGCTCAAGCTCGAGGAACTGCATCGCTTCCCGAACACGGCCGTCCGCATCCCCTTGGGTCTGTACTGGGATGTGCTGCGGCTGTTCCACGAGATTCTCCAGGGATTGAGCGTTGCCAACCGTGAGCGCAAGGTGGCGCTGGACGGGATCGGCATCGACACCTGGGGCGTGGACTTCGGCCTCATTGGCGCTGACGGCTCGCTGGTCGAGTCTCCGCGACACTATCGCGACGCGCGCAACAACGGCATGCTCGAAAAGACCTTCGCCGCGGTCCCGCGCGAGGAGATCTTCGCCAACACCGGGCTGCAGTTCATCCAGTTCAACACGCTGTTCCAGCTCTATGCGCTCAAGCTCCAGGGCGCGCCGTCGCTTCAGGTGGCGAAGACGCTGCTGATGGTCCCGGACCTGTTCAATTACTGGTTGACCGGCGTGGCGAAGGTGGAACTCACCATCGCCAGCACGGCACAGTTCTACAATCCGCTCAAAAAGCGATGGGCCACGGAACTGTTCGATAAGCTCGGCCTGGATGCCGGGATTCTGCCGGAGATCGTGCAACCCGGCACGCTGCTCGGCCCCTTGCGACCGGAAGTACAGGAAGCGACGGGATTCGGTCCGGTGCCGGTGTACGCCACGGCCTGCCACGACACGGCCGCGGCGGTGGCGGCGGTCCCGGCAACGGACGACAACTGGTGCTACATCAGCTCCGGCACCTGGTCGTTGATGGGCATCGAAGCCGACGAGCCGGTAGTGAACGACCACTGCGCGGCCCTGAACTTCACCAACGAGATCGGAGCGGCGGGAAAGATCCGGCTCCTGAAGAACATCGCGGGGCTGTGGCTGCTGCAGGAATGCCGCAAGGCCTGGGCGCGCGAAGGCACGGAGTACTCTTACGACCAGATGGCGCGGATGGCAGGCGAGGCCGCGCCGTTCGCCGCGGTCATCAGTCCGGACGCGTTCCTGGAGCCCGGGCGCATCCCGGAGCGCATCGCCGACTACTGCCGGAAGACGGGACAACGAGCGCCGGACAGCCACGGCAGCATGTGCCGGACAGTGCTGGAGAGCCTGGCGCTACGCTATCGCCAGGTGCTGGAAAGCCTGGAATCGCTCAGCGGCAAGAAGATCGGCGTCATCCACATCGTGGGCGGCGGTTCGCGCAACCAGGTGCTGAACCAGTTTGTGGCGGACGCGACCGGCCGGCCTGTGGTGGCTGGGCCGACGGAAGCCACGGCGGCAGGCAACGTGCTCGTGCAGGCGATTGGAGCGGGCCAGTTGGGGTCGCTCGCGGAGGCGAGGCGTGTGGTGCGAGCCAGCTTCCCGCTGACGACGGTGGAGCCAAAGTCCACGGCCGGGTGGGACGAAGCCTACGACAAGTTCTGCAGACTGCCGGTAACGGCGTAGCGGCCGGCGAGCAGCGGACGTAGAGCCCATCGTTGCAGTTTGCGCGCTGTTACTTGGATTTTGCGCTTCGTGCAAGGACGATTTCGCATCCCGGTGTGGTACCGCCAATCCGGTTGGATTTCAGGAGCGCTTCGAAATACGGGAACTGACCGGTGCGGTCGGACGGCAGGCGTTTGCGCAGGTTTGTAAGACCAGCTTCACTGGTCAGGAATTCGCCCCCAGCTTCGGTTCCCTCTACGTCCGTGCCTGAGATCACCAATATGTTGCCCGCGCTGCCGACATTCGGCAGAAAAGCGATTTGGCAGTATGAAGTCGAGGGATCATTGGCGTAACGTTGGAGTTCTCCGGCCAGGGGAAGTGGGTTTTCGAAGCAAGCCTGGCGGGTGGTTTGGTCGAAGCCGAAGCGGAAGTGCATACGGCTTTCGACGATCTCCACCCACGGATTCGTTCGCCTGCTGCCAAGCAGGACCACGTTGTCGGATTTCATTTGCCGCAAACTGAAATCGCGCGCGAAATAGAGTGCGACGCGGCTCTGGTCGCTTCCCGCCAGTGCCACAATGCGGCGCGCCACATGGACACTGGACATATCCGTGTGGCGGCGCCGCGCGGCGAACCGGGCGGCGACCTGAGCTTCCGGCCGGGATGCCAGCGATGGCGCCTGGCGCCAGATGTCGGGATGGATATATTCCGAAAGTGGTACAGCCTTCCCGATCAGGTCTTGCGTCAAACCCAGGCTGGAGTCGCTGAGGACAACGCTGGTCGACCTGCCATTCTGGAACAACCGGGACCATAACGCGTGTTGCGCAGGGCCGCCAGCCGGTTCCGTAACAGATCTTGCCCGCAAGAACAAGGTTACGGCGAGGCCCACACACAGAAGAGCGAGGACAACCGATAGACATGCCAGGATCCAAACCCTACGCTGTAATACCCGGTCGTCCGGAGCCGAGAGGATTACCTTCGGGGCGGCGTCAGTTTCCGAGCGAAGGCGGAACAGCGGCCGGTATTGCCCTTTTGGCAACTCCAGAACCAGAGGCTCCGCGCTCCCCTCAGACGCGAAATAGGTCTCCAGTTTCTTCCTGAGATGCGCGGCATTCACCCGGACGATGTTGTCCTGATTCGTATCGTAGTCGGCCGGCCGGCCGAACACCGCGCAGCCGATGTCCTGTTCACGGATCTCGGCTTGAGGATCGTTCAGGGCCCGTTCGCAGACATACGCCAGGAAATCCCGCATCCGGGCGGATTTCTCAAAGCACTGGCTCGAAAGGATCCGCTGCACCAAAGTGCGCTCTGCTTCCGCGCCCTTGCCCTTCAGAAAGTCACCCTCCCCCGGATGCTGTCTCGCCGATGCCATATGCCGCCCGGAGTTCGCCTTTACAGTTAAAAGCGACCGCACGCTATATGATAGTCCATTGCGAGCCACCGGGTTGAAACGTAACAATCTACAGGTCATTCGCTCCACTTTTTACTGTGAAGCTACAGCTAAATCACTTGCCGGCGGCTGGCAACCTGCCCCATCATAGAGTGCGACTTCCGTTGGCAGAGAAAGGTGAGGAGCCCTATGCGCAGGTCTCTATTATGTTGCGGCTTGTCTTTGCTCTGTGCCGGCATCATCCCGGCGCAGGTCCCGGTAGGCCAAATATTTGGCGTTGTTCGCGATCCTAGCGGTTTAGTGATCCCGAATGCCACCGTCACGGTAGAGGAAGTGACTACGGGCCAGAAGTTCCGCGTTGCGACCAACGCGACAGGGGACTTCCTGGTCCGGTCGCTGCCTCCTGGAGCTTATTCGGTCTCCGGGGAAGCTCAGGGATTTAAGAAGGCGGTGCGCCAGGGAATCGCCGTGTCGGCCTTACAGAATGTCAGGGTGGACCTGAACATGGAGGTGGGTACCGCCGCGCAGTCGGTAGTCGTGACCGGAGACGCGCCTCTGGTCGATACGCGCTCGGGAACCGTCGGAACTTTGGTAGATGATAAGCGCATTATCGACTTGCCTGTCAGCGGCCGCAACATGGTTCAGTTCATCAACCTGGCCCCAGGTGTCGGCAACATAGCCAGCGCCAACGAGGGCAAGGCGAACTATAACCAGCAACGCGTGAACATCAACGGAAACCGCATTTACTCTACCAACATGCAACTGGATGGGGCGAGCATGTACTACGCGCACCGCGGCCAGGGCATCCTGATGCCGCCGCCGGACGCCATCGAGGAGGTCAAGGTGATCTCGTCGGGCATGACAGCGGAATACGGGCGGGGCACAGTGGTGATGAGCGCGGTCACCAAGTCAGGGACCAACGAACTGCACGGCTCCCTTTACAACTTCCTTCGCAACGATAAGCTGGACGCGCGCGGTTTCTTCGATATGAGAAAAGCCAAACTGCGCCAGAACCAGTTCGGAGCCACGGCGGGCGCCCCGATTCTGAAAAACAAGCTCTTCTTCTTCGCTTCCTATGAAGGCACACGCATCCGCCAGGATGCCTCCTCTACCTCGATGTTTCCGCCGGGCCAGGCTGAGCGAAACGGCGATTTCACTGGCTCGAACCCGGCGCCTATCGATCCCACCAACAAATTACCGTTCCCCGACCGGATGATTCCGACGTCGCGCTTCGACCCGGTGGCCGTTAAACTGGTGCAGCGCATGCCGCTGCCGACGGACCCTTCCGGACGGCTTTCTTCTTTGCAGAGCCAGCCCGCCACGGCCGATAACGTCATCGCAAAGTTCGATTACGCGGCGACCGATAAGGATCGCCTCAGTTTCCGCTACTATTTCGACTACAACCGGACCGTCAGCGTCTACCCGAACAACGGCCTGCCGGCTTACGCCGGGGCGTCGCCGACCAGCATGGATCCAAAGTCTTTTACCCTCAATGAAGTACACGTCTGGTCCCCGAGCCTTTTGACAGTCACGCACGGCTCGTTCACGAAGTTCGTCTACAACGAGCTGAATGCCGTACACATTTCGCTGGCGGACCTGGGGGCGACAAACTTCGTTGATGGCTGCTCAACGTGCGAGCCGCGGTTGCCGTTCCTGTTGGTCAGCGGGCGTTTTGACGCCAATTCGGCCCGCGATCAGGAGCGTGTCGGACCGAGTTACGATTTCGGGCAGGACTGGAGCTGGCAGCGAGGCAGACACGAGTTGAAGTGGGGGGCGCAGACGCAGCGCATCCTCTTCAACCGGTACGCCGATTCTTACTCTTCCGGCCGGTTCACGTTCGATGGGAGCATCACCAAGAATCCGGTCGCCGACCTGATGCTGGGACGCAGCGTCAAGTTCACACAGAATTCCAACAGCGTGCAAAGCGGTCTCTACTACATACCCGCGTTCTATGTGCAGGATACGTGGAAAGTGACGCCCCACCTGACGCTGACCCTGGGCCTTCGCTGGGAGATTTACACCCCATGGCGCGACGACCAGGGGCAGATGGCAACCTACATCACGGGTGTGCAGTCCGCAACCTTCCCGACCGCGCCGCTGGGCATGGTCTACCAGACCGATCCTCAATATAACTACAACGCCGACTCCCTCAACATTGGGCCGAGGATCGGGTTCGCCTGGGACCTGTTTGGGGACGGCAAGACGGCTATCCGCGGAGGGTTTGGCACGAGTTATGACGGTGTTCTGGGCGAAGTGGCGCTGAGTGGCAATCAACCGTTCTCTCTCGGCATTACCAACAACAATCCCGGGCCGCTTTCGAATCCTTACGCCAACATGACGAACCCGTTCCCGTACGTGGTGAATCCGGCCAAAGCGGTGTTCACCCTGCCGGCCAACCCGGCAACGGCGACTCCCGCGGGACTCCAGGCGATGTACAATTACAACATCAATTTCACCTTCGAGCGGCAGTTGAGCCCCACCTGGAGTGTGCAAACGAGTTATGTCGGCAACTTGGCGCATAGGCTCTTGAACGCGACAGAAGCCAATCCGGCGATCTACGGTCCCGGCGCGACCAGCAAGAACATCAATGCGCGCCGGCCGCTGGCTCCACTTTACACCGGCTTCTCCAAATACACGTCCGACGCCAACTCCGCGTACAACGCGTGGCAGACCATTGTCACCAAGCGCATGGGCGGCGGTTTGTCGCTGCAGGCCCACTATAGCTGGTCGAAAGCCATCGACACCTGCACCAATGAGGTGATCGGTTCCTGCGGCCAGCAGGATCCTGCCAATCGCAATGGCAGCCGCGGGCTGGGGGACTTCGACCACGCCCACAGCGCCGTGATCAGTTACGTTTACGGTATCCCCTTCTTCAAGAGCGCGCCGGCGCCGATGCGCAGCGCCTTTGCGGGATGGCAGCTTGCCGGTTTTCACCGGTTGCAGACGGGCGCACCCTTCATGGTCACGACGGGTTCGGACGTCGCGCTGACCGGCGTCGGATACGACCGCCCCGACCTGGTCCATACGCCGAGTCTCCCGGACGGACGCTCTAAACAGCAGGAACTCGCCCAATGGTTCGATACCAGTGCTTTTGTGGCGAATCAACCCGGCCAGTACGGGAATGTCGGCCGCAACATCCTTCGCGCGCCCGGTTTGTTCACGTGGGACCTGTCGGTCCAAAAGAACTTCCCGCTGTTCGGGGAGCGCCGAAAGCTGCAGTTCCGCACGGATTTCATGAACATCATGAACCATGCGAACTTCGCGGAGCCTAGCGCCGTGCTGGCTTCGCCCGGCACGATGGGACGCATCACGAGCACCAACGGCGGCGCGCGCGTCGTGCAGTTGGCGCTGCGGGCTGAGTTCTGACGCGAACTCTCCACTAGAGTCTCACGAGGCGAGATGACACATACCTGGCTAATAGCCGCGTTCGTGTTCTGGGCCGGCGCGGGAGGAGAAATCCCGGCTTCGATCTTCAATGTCATGTCGCATGGCACCAGTGGCCGGGGGCTCGTTAACGATGCTCCCGCAATCCAGGCAGCGATTGACGCCTGCTCGCGGTCAGGAGGCGGCACGGTTTACTTTCCCGCCGGAGACTACCTCAGCGGCACCATCGTCCTGAAAAGCAACGTCACGCTGCACCTTTCGCCCGGAGCGGTGCTACGAGGCAGCCGCAAGATGGACGATTACAACCCACCTCACCTGATCTACGCGCAAGATGCCGAGAACATCGGCATCGAGGGCAGCGGCACAATCAACGGCAACGGCGACGCCTACTGGGAAAAGGATTTTAAGCCCAAGACAAAGCGCCCCAGCCCCATGATCCGGTTGGAGCGCTGCCGGCGCATAAGAATCCTCGACGTGAATATTCGTAACACCCCCGGGTTGGGGATTTATCCCTCCGAGTGCGACGGCGTTTCGATCCGCGGCGTCTCCATCGTCAGCGACATGCGCGGCCCCAATACCGACGGCATCGATCTGGCGTCCAGCCGCAACGTCACCATTTCCGACTCGTACATTGAAACCGGCGATGATGCGATCTGCCTGAAATCGCACAAACAGCCGTGCGAGAACATAACCGTAACTAACTGCACTCTGATCAGCGACGACTCAGCGCTGAAGATCGGCACCGGGACCTACGGCGGTTTCCGCAACTGTCTCTTTTCAAACTGTGCGATCACCGGGACGCGCTATGGTATCGGGATGTACGTCAAGGATGGAGGAGTGGTGGAGGGGATCGGTTTCTCCAACATTCAAATAGACACGTCCGTGGCGCACTACAACCGCCGGACCAACAGTGCGCGGGAATGGATTGAGTACCCCATCTTTGTGGATCTGGAGAAGCGGACGCCGGAATCCGGGCTCAGCCTGGTCCGGGATATCACCTTCAGCGACATTCAAATTCGGACCAAAGGTCGAATCCTTGTTGAAGGCATGCCGGAACGCCCGATCGAGAACCTGACCTTCCGCAACATCGCCATGAGAGTTACCGGATTCGAGTCCGTGGAGAATCTGAAGAAGCCCCGGGGTGTTCGTGGGATGGCTCCTGCCTCCCGGGAGCTAGATTACAGCACAGCGCCGGCAGCCCTGATCTTCGCCAATATACGCGGTCTCCGGCTTCGCGACATCCGAGTGATTTGGGATACGACCGCCGAGCCCCAGAATCGGCACGCGGTATACGCATCGAGGATTGAAGACCTGTTTTTGGCGGGCCTAGCGGGGTCTCCGGCTGGCTCCGGTTTGGCCACGATAGGGTTGGACTCGGTCCGGCGCGCATTCATCACGCAGTCCCGCGTGAATCCGGGCACTGCCGTGTTTGTTGGTACGAGGAACACGCCCGCAAAAGAAGTGGTTCTGACTGGGAACGATCTCGGCGATACCCGCCCCATGGCAGCGGGAGCCACATACCAGCATTTCCCAACAGCAGCTTCCGCTCGCCACAGCCGCCCGCAGAAGCAAACCTTGCGGATTGGAAAGCCTTCTCTACGCCCACTTGCACATTGAAAGGGCGGGGGCTGTCCCCCGCCCTGTTGCTTACTTTGCCGGAACAGGCCCCAATTCGCGGCTGGAGATCACGCGGTCGATCATGCCGTATGCCATCGCCTGGTCGGCATCCATGATGTAATCGCGATCCACATCCCGCTCCACCCGGTCAACCGGTTGTCCGGTCGAATCGGCGAGGATCTGGTTCAGCGTCGCACGCATCCGCAGAATCTCCTTGGCATAGATGTCGATGTCGGCTGCCTGGCCCGCCAACCCGCTCATCGAGGGCTGATGGATCAGGATTCTGGAATGCGGCAAACTGTACCGCTTCCCCTTCCTGCCTGCCGCCAACAGGACCGCGGCCATGGAGGCCGCCTGGCCTACACAAATCGTGACGATGTCAGGCTTGATAAACCGCATCGTGTCGAGGATCGCCAATCCGGCGGTGATGGAACCGCCGGGCGAGTTGATATAAAGCGAAATATCCCGCTCGGGATCCTCAGCCTCAAGAAAGAGCATCTGGGCGATGAGCAGATTGGCGACAGCGTCGTCGATCGGCGTGCCCAGGAAGATGATGTTCTCTTTCAGAAGGCGCGAATAGATGTCGTAGGCCCTCTCGCCCCGGGCGGTCTGTTCGACCACCATGGGGACAAGCACACCATTGCCCATGTTTCTACGTCCTCCCGCTAGCTAGATTGAGCCGGCCGCCTATCCTTTGCGGGAGGCGGTCTTCTTCGCGCGCTTCGGCTTCTCGGCGGCCTTACGCTTGGCTTCCTGCGCTTTCGCCAGTTCGCCAATGGTAGTCCGTTCCAGGTAGTTCAGGATGTAAGAACGGAGTTCTTTCCAACTGTCGTGCATGCCGCACGGGGCCTGGTCATTGCATTCACCAAGGCCGCCGGCACACCTCTGATAGTCGTTCAGCCCATCCATGGCTTCGACGATCTTCAGCAACGAAATGTCGTCCGGCTTCATGCGAAGCGTGAAACCGCCGGTCGGGCCCTTGCTGGAACGCAGGAATCCCTTGCGGGCCAACTGCTGAAGGATCTTGGCCAGGAAGTGGGTAGGGATGTCAGTCTGTTGGGCGATATTCTTCACCATGACGTACTTGCCTTCCGGCACTGTCGCCAGGTGAACGAAGGCCCGAATCGCATACTCTGCTGATCGAGAGTAAATCATGTTCCCTCGCTAGTTTAGATCAAGATACACAGTTATCTTAAAATTACCTGCACAGATGAACTCACAGCGCTTGCAGCGCGCATCCGGCACCCTCTCTCATAATGTACTGCTTGAGTACAGCATATCAATAACTGTTCGTCCAGTATAGCGAAAACGTCAAAAAAGAGCGACTTCGGATGGCTGTCCGCCTGCAAGCGAGGCCCAACGCCGGAATACCGCCTCTCCCAGCCGGGCCAACTCCTCGGAGCCGGCGTTCGGATCGACCGGATGATTCACCTCGCGCAAGTCCGCGGCGTTAGCATCCTCCTCCAGCCAGCCACCGATCATGGCCGGGGTAACCTCCAGGTGGAACTGCAGGCCATAAATACAGTCGCCATATCTGAATGCTTGGTTACGGCACGAGTCCGAGTACGCAAGAGGAATGGCGTCCGATGGGAGGTCGAAGGTCTCACCGTGCCAGTGGAACACTGTGGCAGGACTCGGCAAGCCGGCTAAGAGGCTGTCCTCGGCCGCCTCAGCGGTCCAGTAGACCGGGTACCAGCCGATCTCTTTTACCTCGTTGCGGTACACGCTCGCGCCGAAGGCCTTTGCGATGAGTTGCGCCCCCAGGCAAACACCCAGAATCGGAAGGCCCCGGCCCTCAGCCTCACGGATGATTGTGACCTCCTTGCGAAGGTAAGGGAGATCGTCGTTCACCGACATTGGCCCTCCCATGAAAACAAGACCGCTGGCGGAATCCAGGTCCACCCGCCGATCAAGGTCCAGCGGAAGGTCCACGTATTCGTATCTCAGCCCGGCAGCCTCGAGCACGGGAGCTATTAGTCCCAGGTGCTCGTAAGGGACATGCCGAAATGCCAGCACGCTCATTGGATTCAGTGTAACGAATCAGCGAACCAGAAATTCAGCGTTTCTGACCGCAGTATAGAGTGCCCCCGGGAGTCAGCGACGCAGGCAGCGGTCGAAGAAAGCGCGCACCTTGTCGTCCAGGGCCAGGCCCGGCACGCTGTGGCCGGCGCCCGGCACGAGGTGCAATTCAGAGGGCACACCGGCCTTGCGGAGCGCCGCGTCGAGCAGTTCGCTTTGCGAGGCGGGCACCAGTTTGTCTTCCATCCCGTGCCCAATGAAGAACGGGGGATCGTCCCGGGAGACGTAAGTGATGGGATTGGCGCGCGCGGCGCGTTCGGAATACTTCACTACGTCGAAGCCCATCATCTGAGACTCCGAGAGTATTGCGTTCACAGCGGGATCGGCTGAATGGCGCCACTTCGGCAGGTCCGTTGGTCCGAAGTAATCCACCACGGCCTGGACACGGCTCGAATAGCCTGGATTTCCGAGAGTTCCTTCCAGATCCGCCACCCCGCCCGAGGTCCCGAGCAGCGCGGCCAGATGTCCTCCCGCGGAAGCGCCCCAGACCCCGATCCGGCGCGTATCCAGGCCATATTTCGATCCGTTGGCCCGCAGCCACCGGACCGCCGCCTTGCAGTCATGGATGGGGGCCGGGAAGATCCCCTGCTTGATGAGGCGGTAGTTGATAGCGGCCACGGCGTATCCGTACCTGGTGAAGTGCGTGCCGGGACTGGCTTCCTTGCTGCCGCCGTGCCACCCGCCGCCGTGTATGGAAAGGATCACGGGCACACCGGCGCGGGCGCCGTCAGGCAGGTAGAGATCCAACTCCAGAGGCAGGTTGCCGGGTCGTGCGTACTCGATGTTCCTCAGGACAGTCTCCGGGGGAGACATCAGGAGCGCCGCGAGCAGAGCTCCCAGGATCATGAGACCCTCCTCAAGCTATCGGTAGATTGCGGTGCCGACCGCGTCGGTGGGACCGGTAAAACCAGGCCCGCCCGCTGCGACGTAGCCGTGACTGGCGCCCTCGGGGCTGGAGGTGACCCAGAACGAGTACAACCGGCCGTTCTTCAAATAGAAGCGGAACTTGACGGGCTTGCCCACGAGCGACCCGAGATCCTTGCGCGACTTCCACCGCATCTCCGAGATGGTGACGTCACCGCGCAACACCATCGAGTTCTTGCGTGTGTAGGGGACGATGACGCGGTCGCGTTCGTCCAGCAGTTCGACCCGGAGTTCCCCGCCCCTGGTTGCAGCATTCACGAAAAGGTGTTCGCCTGAGAAGCGAACCAGCCGCGTGGTCAGCGTGCTTTCCTTGCCGCCGGCGTCCATGGACGCGAAGCCGTCCCTGCGCAGCGTGGCCAGCCCCGTGGTCGAGACCCCTGACTGGCTGGTACCTTCTACTCCGGCACGTCCGCTCACATAGAAGTAGAGCTTATCCCGAACTACCAGCATGCAGCCGCCGGCGGACTGGACGTTGCCCCAGTTCCAGTCGCCCTTCTTTTCGGAGACGGGAACCAGGGGGCGCCGGTCGGGCCGGGACCAGTGGAAACCGTCGCGGCTGTAGCCCGCCACAATGTCGTTCGGCTTGGGCCGGTCCTTGGGTTGCCCACGCCAGATGCTGAACAGGCCGACCAGAAGGCTTTCGTATGCCACGGCATCCAGGTTGTAAAGCTCGGTAGCGGTTTTCAGGTCTGCCCTCGTGGGATCTAGCCGATCGGCGCCCGTCCACGGGACCGGTTGTCCTGCCTTCCAGCCGAGGCCGGTAGCCGCGTCGGGATTCTCATAGTAGTGGCGGATGCGCCCGCGCTTGTTGCCCGCGCGGATGCTGTACACCCAGACGCGGCGGAACGGATTCCAGAAGGCGGTGGAGCGGTCGCCTATCCTTACTGTGGTTGTGGCGGCGCGCGGACTCCAGTGGATTCCATCAGGGGAATAGTACAATTCCATAGCCCAAGGCGAGCGCTTCACCAGGAAGAGCTTATATCGCCGCATGGGACCCTTTTCCTCCTGATCGAACCAAACGGTGGTGGAATCGCGGTAGCCCTCGAAAACCAGGTTGGTGCCGGGGCGCACGTCGAGCGCGGGCTTGTCCCAGTGGATACCGTCCTTGGACACCGCATAGGCTACGTTGCTGGTGTAGCCGGCCATGTACCACATCTTGAACAGATTGTCCTTCGGGTCGAACCAGACACCGTCGCTGAACACCATCGAAGTGGCACCGCGCGGCATTTCGTAAGGCCGGTCGGGCTTCAGTACGGGATTGCCTGCGATGTACTGCGCCTGGTGATAGGTGCGCGTCAAGGTCGTTGAGCCGATCAGAAAGTCGTCGACGAAGAGCTGCCGGCCGACGTCGATGGGGATGATGGCGGGAGGCGCGGACAGGTACGGCACAGGCATAGGTTCGGCGGTGACGTCCTCATAGTGCGGCGGCCAGACGGACGGCAGTTGAATTCCGTTATAGAGAGTGCGTTCGCCGCCCGCCAGCGGCGCGGCGCAAAGGAAAAGAATCAGGAGGCAATATCGGCGCATGGATCCCCCCGGAGGATCATGGCCATGATAGTATCCTGCCCTCGATCGGCACAACCGCACCACCGGCGCAAAAACCCCGTCAGCCTGAACTGCGTTGATTATTGCGACCGCCAAGCTCAAGCGCTTCAGAAAACCTACGCAGTTCAGGCTGACGAGGTTTTGACGGGTTGTTCACAGGTTGAAGATGAACCAGGCCATCGCTACCAGACCGGCCGCCAGGGCCCAGCCGATCAGGAAGCCCTTGATGTCGGTCCAGTAGGCGTGCAGGAGCGGCACACCCTCAGCACCTTTGCGCAGACGGAATAGGTTCACCAGGATCAACTGGCGGCCGGCCTCCGCATACGCCCGCTTCTCGGCGTCAGTGGGCGGTGTCAGATGGCCTTCTTCGACAACTCCGTCACTGGGCGTTTCCAGTCGCATGTAGAACGAATCCATGCTCGCAGCCGGTTCGGGCGGCGTTAGCAGGCTTACTATCACGTAGGTAGCCACTCCGCAGGCCAGCGCAACCAGGAACACGTTCGGATCCCAATGATCCAGGCGCTGGTTACGGAGGTGGTAGAGCGTGAAATTCGCGCCCATCGCCGCGGCTATGCTCGCGATCGCTCCCCAGCGTGTGCCGCGGCGCCAGAATACGCCGCCAAGCACGCTGACGCCTACGAAGGTCGCCATGGTTTCGGTGAGCAAAAATGAGTACAGAACCCGTTTGATGAAAAACAGGGCGTAGATGACGGCCACCAGCGTGACTGCCACACCGCTGATGCGCCCCACCCAGAGGTAGTGCGTGTCGGACTTGGCCTTCGCGAGGTACTTGCGGTAGAAGTTCCGCGTGAACAGCGCGCCGCTATCCACCATGAAGGCCGAGCAACCGGCCATGTTGGCCGCCAGCACGCAAGCAATCAGCAAGCCCACCCCGCCGGTGAACAGGAAGTGCCGGCAGGCGTAGCCAAAGGCCTCCTCCGGGTCGTGCAAGCCCTGCAAGCCGCCCGCGCCGCGCGCCACCAGGGCAGCTACCATCAAGCCGACCATGGCCCAACCGACCGTGCAGAAACGCTTCACGAAGGTGCCGTACAGAAAGCCGACGCGGCAGGTGTATTCGTCCTTGCCCGTGCCGACCGTCCCCATCAGCTGCGGCTGCGCCACGATGCCGATCAGGCCGTTGAGCGTCAGCATGAAGATGAACCACGCGCCGATGCCCTGCGGGGTCGCCAGCGAGAACATACTCGTGCCGAGCGCCTGCCGCATGCCGCCCAATCCGCCAACCTCGCCCCATCCCAGGGGAATCAGCATGAATGACAACGCGATGATCAGGAAACCCTGCAGGAAGTCCGTCCAAGCGGCCGCCACCAAGCCGCCAATGAAGCTGTAGAGTACGAATACCAGCGTCATCGCCACCACGATCTCATTCACCGGCACGTGCCCGCCCACCGCCTGGCTGATCACCTTGCCCGCGCCCTTCAGCATACTGGCCATGTTGATGGTGAAGAAGATCAGCCCGAAGACCGTGTAGAATGCGCCCATCCAGGAACCGTAGCGGTCCTCGATGAGCTCCGCTACGGTCGTGCGGCGGATCCGCCGGAACAGGGGCGCAATCAGCCAGTAGAACGGTGTGGCGAAGAGGTTCTTCCACTGGTACCAGATACCCGAAATCCCGACGCTGTAAACCGCGCCTGCGAGCGACACGGGCATCTCAGAGTGCGTACCGGTGCCGAACGTCTGCCCGATCATGATCCACTTGTTGAAGCGCCGGGCACCCAGAAAGTAGTGCGAGGTGTCCTTCACCCTCAGGCCGACTGCGATGCCAATCAGCGATATGAAGGCGAAGTAGGAAACCAGAACCACCCAATCGATAGTCGTCAGGTCTATGGCACTCATGGGATAAACAACTAATCTGTCATAATGCTCTCGTCACGGTCAATGCGGAGGTGCCTGGCGATGCCTCGAATGGCGTTTCTTTTGATGTGCCTGCCGCTACTCGGGCAGGTGCGAATCGAGACGTGGCAGGGGCGCTGGACGCCGTATCGCGTCATCGACGATGCGGGCATCGAGCGGATGCTTCTGAAAGCGCGCGTCGATCTACCCGCGCAGACTGCCGGCATGACGATCGCGCTTGTCGATGGCCAAGGCCGCGTGCTGGACCAGGTGCCCGTCGCAGGCGGCAAGGCCCGAAGCTGGGATCACGGTTTCTGGGTGCCGTCAGCCTCGCACAATGCGCGCTTCCGCATTGAAGTGCGGCGCGGCGCGGAGGTTCTGGCGAGCCGGCAAGTGACCGTGGCGGCTTCGGGAGTACCACCCGCTCTCCCTTTGCGCCTGGACCGGCTGAACCGCAGCCTGCTGGCACGGCTTGAACAGCGCGAAGCTCCAGCCACAATCGGGGGCGGCGCGGACATCACCGGCTATCTCGCTCAGCACGACGTGGTTTATCAAAGCCCGGCGCCCAGTTGGGTGGAAGGGCTGCCGCTTGGCAACGGCGACGCCGGCGCGCTGGTTTCAGGCAGTCAGGGCGCTGAGATGGTGGTCCACCTGGACAAGACCGACATCTGGTACAACGCTCCCGATGGCACGGCGTTGGGCAGATCTTACGCCGGCACGCTGCGGCTGCGCTACAAATCCGCGGGAGCCTTCGATCAACGCCTGAGCCTGGCACGCGCCGAAGTGGAGACGCGAGACGGCGAGTTCCGATCCACGGCGCGCGTCGACGCCAACCGGAATCGCTTCGAGATGGACGTCGATGCGCGCGAGTTTGAAATCGTTCTTGAGCGCACGCCAGTAACGCTGTGGGTGGATCGGCGCGGCGGATACGCGAATGCCGAGCGGTTGTTCGGAAGCTGGGCCAACGTCATGAGCGAGGACAAGCTGGCCGAACTGCGGGCAGAGGCCGCCAAGGCGCCCACGACGCGTGTCGATTGGGGCCGTGAGGGGCGCGCCTGCTGGTTCCGGAACACCGCGCCGAACCTCAGCTATTCGATTGTGCTGGCTGTCCATGGCGGGCGTGTCGAATGGACGCAATCCAGCGAGGGTTGCGTGGGGCGCGTCAAAGCGAATGGACGAGTGCGAATCGAAGCCGGGCTCGCCACCAGTCGCGAAGCGCGCGACCCGGTGGCCCGCGCCCGCGCCCAACTTGGCCCTCCGGCCCGCGTGGCGCACCTGGAATGGTGGCGGAAATTCTGGAGCCGCAGTTGGATCGAGCTTCCCGACAAGCTGGAAGAGAACCTCTGGTACATGGGCGTCTATCAACAGGCGGCCTGCTCGCGCTCGGACCAGGCGGTCAGCTTCTTCGGACTCTGGCATCCTTTGGAGCACCGCACCTGGTATGACGCTTACGTCTCCGACGCGCAGGTGCCGATGATCTGGTGGCTCTGCTTTCCGACCAACCACCTGGAGCTGCTCTATCCCTCGCACCGCACGTTCGGACGTTTCGCGGCGGAGTTCGCGCGCTACACAGGCCACGAAGGGATGTTGGTGCCGCACTTCTTCCACCCCGAGTGGGCCGGCGGCTTGGATTATGTGACCGGCGAGAACACACACAAGGGCGCCACTTCTTGGTTCGTCATGAATTTCTGGTGGGACTACCTGTACTCGGGCGACCGCGAGTTCCTACGCGACGTGACTTACCCCCTGCTGCGCCTGGCGGCCGACTTCTTCACCGGCTACCTCATCAAGGAGGCCGACGGCCGCTATCATCTGGTCGATAGCAACTCGCCCGAACAGGATGACACCAAGAAGGACAACACCTTCGATTGGTCGCTGCTGCGTTTCATGTACCGTGCGGCCATCCAAGCGAGCGAGATCCTGCAGGTGGATGCGGACCTACGGGCGCGCTGGCGGGACCGGCTCGACAACCTGTACCCGTTGCCGGGCGACGGGAAAACCGTTTGGGAGTGCGCCACGGTGGCGCATCCTTACCGCTGCCACCCGGTGGTGATGTTCACATTGCATCCGACCAATGCGCTCGACTACGGCACGCAGGAATTCGAACGCGCGCGCCGCACCATGGAGCCGGTGACCCGGCTGTTCGGATTCCGTTACGAAGACCGTCACGCAGCCATTCCCGGTTTCGAGGGCGGCGTCGAGCCGAACGGCTTTTCAAGCGGCATCCTGACCACCAACGCCGCGCGGCTGGGCGATCGCGAGCTGTACCGCCGCTTCCTGTACGGGCTCATCATCCGCTTCCATATGAAGCAGAACGGGCTGCGCGCGCTGATCGACACGCGCCAATCGGACGATATCTCGCGCGCCTCGCTGGTGGAGGCCGCCAACGCGCACACCGTGGCCATCACCGAAACGCTGGTGCAAAGCTGGCGCGATCACGTGCGCCTTTTCGGCTGCATTGAGAATAGGGGCCGCTACCGCTTCTCCGGACTGCGCGCCGCGCCGGGCGTGATCCTGGAAGGCGAGGCCGTCGATGGCGCCGTGCACCACCTGAAGGTGAAGTGCGTGGCGAGCGGCAAGGTGAGGCTCGTCTGGCCCGGAGGCGAGCACGCGCTGGATTGCACCGCAGGCGCCGAGCACGCGCTGGTGGGCGACGGCACCCTGCAACCGGCAAGCGCAGAACCGCGGACGGCTCCATGCCGCATCGCCATCGAGACAGTCGAGAACATGGTCGAGCCGCTGGTGCACTACCCCGAGAACCTGCCCTTTGCGCAAGTGGTGGAGGACGATTACCTGTACCTGGGGCGCCCGGCGAAGTTCGCTGGCTCCCGCGCGAAACCCGATCCCGCCGCGGTGAGGCGTCTCGCTTCGAGTGGGCGGTGGCAGGAGCGTCAGCGCGCAGCGCGGTTATTCGCCTCAGTGGACGCCGATGCGAGCGTGCTCGCGGAATTGGACCGGCTATGCGGCGACTCGATGAACGTGGTGGCGCACACGGCGGCGGTCAGCCTCGTGCACCTCGGTACGCCGGAGGCTCTGGCGATCGCCGACCGGCACGCCGCGCGCGATGTGGTGCCCGGCTTAAGACGCGAAGTGGAGAAAGCGCGGAAGCGTCTTCACCGGTGAGTGGTACGATAGAGGAAGGAAAGGGGGCGTAACGGATTCGACGGGATTGAATTGGTGTGATGAGGCGTGCCGGGTTCCGAGCTCCCGTTAAACGATCGGAAAACCAAAACTGCCAATCAGCAGTTTGCTTACGCTGCCTAATTAATTAGGCGGCCGCTCCGGCCGGTTGGCCCGCAATCCGGTTAGTGAGCGTCATCTGGCGGGATAGGTCCCAAGCTTCCGCCTGGAGCGAAAGGCCGAGATCAATCAGGCTGGGCTGCCGCGGTTTTGCCGGTTTTGAAACGGTGGCCGAGATAATCAGAATCGGATACGCACGTAGGCTCATCGCGGCAAGCTTTCTCGGACGCGGGTTCAACTCCCGCCGCCTCCACCATCCTGCCCGTTTCGTTCCAAGACGAAACACATAGAAACATTTCCTTGACAAAATGTTCGGTCCGGCTTATATACAGAATTGATGGATACGCTTATCGTTGGCGCTGTCTGTCTCCTGGCCATCGCTGGTGTGTCCTTCCTGGTCCGGTTCCGCATCCAGCAGAATCGCCGTTCCCGCCGACGCGCGAAGCTGATTCTCGAGATGTTTGCGTAGTCTGAACCACGCCGGGAAGCACTTGCTTGCGACCAGGTGATCCTTGGGTGCTGACTTGTCGCAAGACGCCTCGTGGTACGATGGCGGCCTGAGTCTGCCCCGCGATATCCAGGCTATGAACGCTCCCTATCTGTTACTCCTTCTCACGGTACCGATGCTCAGTTCGGCGTCAAGTACCGACTGGCTGGTCGACACCGCACGCCGCCCAGCGGCGGTGCGCCGCGACGCCCGATCGAAGGAGATCGAACTGTCGAACGGCTTGATCCGCCGCCAGTGGCGACTGGCGCCCAACGCAGCTACGGTCGCCTTCGACAGCCTGACCAACGGCCAGGCGCTGCTGCGGGCCGTGCGGCCTGAAGCAATGGTCGAAATAGACGGCCGCAAGTACGCCATCGGCGGATTGCAGGGACAGCCCGAACATGCCTATCTGCGCCGCGAGTGGCTGGACCGGATGACCACCGACCCGGCCGCGTTTCAGTTCGCCGGTTTCGAGACCGGCAGAACCGCGACGCGCTTCGAGTGGAAACGGGTGCGTTACTCGGAGAACCGGCCATGGCCGCCACCGGGGGCTTCGCTGGCCCTGCGTTTTACGGCGCCCGCCGGCAATGTGAAAGGGGTCGATGTCATCGTGCATTACGAGATGTACGACGACATTCCGGTCCTGTCGAAGTGGCTCGAAATCCGAAACGGCACCGGACGGGCCATCAGGTTGAACACGTTTATCAGCGAGGTCCTCGCGGCCGTCGAGTACGGGTCCGAGGTCAATGACGCTGCAGCGGTGGAGAACCCCTATTTGCAAGTCGAAACGGATTACTCCTTCCTCGCGACTCACCCCCAGACCACCAACAGCGGCATAGCGGACTGGGTACCGGATAAACAGTACACGACCCAGGTGAACTATCTGCTCAATGCTCCGCTGCTGCTTGAAACGCGGCCGCCCATCGGCCCCGACGTCATCGTCCAACCGGGCACCACTTTCGAAACGTTCCGCATTTTCGAACTGGTCCACGATTCGACCGATCGCGAGCGCCGCGGCCTCGCCGTACGGCTTATGTACCGCACGCTGGCGCCCTGGGCGACCGAGAATCCCATCCTGATGCATGTCCGCAAGGCCGATCCGGATTCGGTGAAACTGGCCATCGACCAATGCGCCGCTGTTGGTTTCGAGATGGTCATCATGAGCTTCGGTAGCGGTTTCAACCCCGAGAGCGAGGACCCCGCCTACATCGAGCAAATCGCCGGACTGGTCCGCTACGCCAGGAGCAAGGGCGTGGAACTGGGAGGCTACTCGCTGCTCGCCAGCCGCAAGATCAGTCCCGAAGACGACGTGATCAACCCGAAAACCGGAAGGACCGGCGGCGCCATTTTCGACAACTCACCGTGCCTCGGCAGCCGCTGGGGAATCGACTACTTCCGCAAGCTGATGTCCTTATTTGAGAAGACCGGCCTCAGCATCCTCGAGCACGACGGTTCCTATCCGGGCGATCTCTGCGCCTCCACTTCACACCCCGGCCATCGCGGTCTCGCCGATTCGCAATGGACGCAGTGGAAGCAGATTACCGATTTCTACCACTGGTGTCGCGCACGAGGAATTTATCTCAACGTGCCGGATTGGTACTTCCTGGCGGGATCAAACAAGACCGCCATGGGGTACCGCGAGGTCAACTGGTCCCTGCCCCGCGAGCGCCAGATTATCCTGGGCAGGCAAAACATCTTCGATGGCACCTGGAATAAGGCGCCAAGCATGGGTTGGATGTTCGTGCCCCTGGTGCAGTATCACGGCGGTGGCGCCGCCGCGACGCTGGAACCACTGCGGGAGCACCTGGACGCCTATGGTGCGCACCTGGCGCAGAACTTCGCCTCCGGCGTGCAGGCCTGCTACCGCGGACCGCGGCTCTATGACTCCGAAGAAACCAAAACACTGGTGAAGAGGTGGGTGGATTTCTACAAGAAGTATCGGGCCATTCTCGACTCGGACATCGTGCACGTCAGGCGGCCCGATGCGCGCGACCTGGACGTCATTATGCACGTCAACCCGCGGCTGCCGCAGAAAGGCCTGGCGGTGATCTACAATCCGCTCTCGGTCGAGGTCTCCAAGACCGTAACGCTGCCGCTTTACTACACCGGGCTCACCACGGCGGCCAGGATCCGTGAGCAGGAGGGTCCCACACGCCGCTATGCTCTCGACCGGCAGAGCCGCGTGGAGGTTCCAGTGAAGCTCGGGCCCGGCGTAGTCACCTGGCTTGTTGTGGAGTGAAAGATCTCCCCTTAGGCGTCTCCTGTTGCAGCGGGCTACTGACGGTCGTAGATAATTTTGTACTTTTCGCTCACGCCGATGGCGCTGCCGGTATTGATGAGGATCTTCCCGTTGGGCGAAACGGAAAAGCTGTCC
>JAJFUV010000325.1 GCA_021372245.1 Terriglobales bacterium | reverse complement strand
AAAAGTATACCTGGGAAACAAAGGCCGCTTCATCTCTTTTACCCGGTCCGACCACTGCTTTCGCACGCGGTAAGCGGGCAGAAACGTTTCATAACCCTTTGCCGTCAGCATAGACGTGACCGTGCTTTCGGCGTTCGGCTTCACGGAGATGGCATACCACGGATGAGGTATCACTGATCTCCCGAGGGTAGAGCTTACGCTAGGTCTGTCCCAACCTCTTGAACAAAGACGAAAATGTCAGCCACGCGAGCAGGCTCTGCGGTACTTTCGAGCCACCTGTTTACGTGGCGCTATGAATTGTAAGCATCAAGAATACGTCATATTGTTGTGAGAGTCAAGTGTTAATACAGTTCATTATGTCATTTTGGAAGATTATAAATGTGGACATAAATTCCGACACGTCCGCAACAGCCACAGACTGTCCTCATCACCCACAGAAATGCGTATAGTGGACAGCTCACTGTCGCCAAGGGCTAGTATGTGTGGGATGTAAACGCGGGCGACATTGGTAATATCACGGACAGGTTGCAATTTCCGGCGCATTTACGGCCATATCGGAGGCTAAAGTACGATTGGCGGCGTGCATTACCAGTACTACGTACGGTATAGGCTGGGCGGGACCGCGGAGCACGCTTCGGCTATTTCAGCTTTCCGACAGACCACAGGATTGCGTTGCGTACCAGGCGGCGGTGTCCGGGATGCCGGATGGCATCTTCGCCGCGCCCGAGTTCGATATACACAACGCGCGCTTTCAGATGCGGGCCGAGGTAGACGACCGGTTCGTCGTTGAGCCGGTTATCCGTCTCCATCAGGACGGCGAGCGTCGGCAAGTGCCACATGCCTCTGTACACATCGTCGGTGACTGGGATGGGTTCGACGCCGCGCGTCATCGGGTGGTTGACGCCCACGACGGGCGTCTCCGACAAGTCGACGTTTTCCTTATAAGCAATCTCGCATGATCGCCCAGCGTCTTTGTGTGGTACTTGGTGCCGATGACGTTCTCGGACCGCCACGGCCAGGACGTGTAATCCATCATGATGGATGGAGAAAATTCCCTTCCCTGCTTCGCCCAACGCTTCAGGATTGGCCTTCTCCTCGTCGCCGATGGTCTCTCCCAGGTCATGGAACACGATCTCGACGTAGCGGGCGGCGAAATCCTTACGCAATGCCGCCTTCTGTGTGGTGGCGTGTCATCACACTGTGTCGTCCTGGCCTTAGAACAGAGTGTAGAGGGACGCCGGATAGCCATGGTCGCCGGTCACCTGAAGCACGCGAGCAGCGTCGTGCTTCGGCTGAGGTATCGCTGCGATCCGGGCGGGCAGCGTATCGTTTCCCATCGCCACTCACTCGAGGGATCGGGCGAACGCAGTCAAGAACCCAGTCTGGTACAGCGCGGACAGATCGTGGCCCAAAGTGAAGTGGACGACACACCGTTTCCCAAACGGCACGGTCCACGGGATGGGTTCATTGCGGCCGGTTCACTGTTTCACCGGATCGCTGTACACCGTCGCCAGCACGAGCACGTTCGACGGCAGATCCATGCGGCGTATCATGTGTTAAACACTCGGGTGTTGATACGTCGCTGACTCATGGACACAAGGTCAGCCAGTATACAGAGGTTGTTTACAGGTCGGCAATCGCGTTCGCGACCCGACGCGGCGAACCTCTGGACGGAACTCACCGCCGCACAATGGGTCCCTGGTGGGACACCGGCCTCCACCTCGCCCTGCTGGGTACGTGAGGAAACCGGACTGCCGCTCACCGTAGGATTACGGGAGTAACCAAAGACGGGTGCTCATCGCGTTTCAAACATCGCGTGATGTGTATTTGCACGTAGAACGAAAGAGTGGTTTCATGTTTGTACGAGGCCGCTCACAGTCGCCGATGCTCCTGTGGCGGTGCTGGCACTGCAAGACGAGATCCGCCGTTCCGATGAATCGCGTCAGGACCACCGGTTGCACGGGGTCCTTCTTGTGGCCCCGAAGTATGAGCTGACGACAGGCTGCCTTGGCCCTGGGGGATTCCCCTCGTACCGTCGAGTATTGGTTTCGATCCTTCGACCGCGACGGCCTGGCCGGTCTGCAGGAGAAGGCACGTTCTGAACGCGCAGTCCGTTTAACGACTGAGCAGTTGAGGTTGATCGGACGCGTTCTGCGCGAGCCCTCGGAGGAGGTGGGGATCTCGGCGAATCTCTGGGACGGGAAAGCCTTGGCGGCTTTCGCGCATCGGAGGTTCTCGGTGCCTCTAGGGTCCGTCAAAGTCAACCTCTCTTCACCAACTTGGCTCTCCGGCTCCGCAAGCCAGGGTCGGCGATTGCTCATACCGATCCGGAACAGCAGCGTGCGTACAAAACAATTTCAAGCGCTGATGACCGATCTCCAAGTGGAGTTGTGGGCGCTCGACGAAGTGCACTTCCAGCAGCATGGCTCGCGCTGCAGAATGTGGATTCCGCCCGAAGTGCTTGATCCGGTCTTCCCACACCACCCAACCCGGAAACAGGTCGGCTACTTCGAAGCCGTCCTCCTATCCGACGGCCGGTTCCATTACGTGCTGGAAACCTGCCACGTCAATACCCAGACGACCTGGGACTTCTTGCGCTCGCTGCGATGAGTTTGCCGCAACATTAGGCGGAAAAATCGTCGTAATTCTGGACAACGCGAGGTTCCATCATGCGGTGCCACAGAAAGCTTGGCGCCAGAAAGCGTACCAGGTTTCAAATTGAGCTTCCTTTCGCCTTACAGCCCAGAACTCAACCCCATCGAGAGTGTTGGGAAGTTGACTCGACACCGTTGCCTGCACGAGCAATACTTTTCCCAGTCGAGGGACCTGATCGAGGACGTCGAAGCGCAGTTCAACGAGGGGCAACGCGGGAACGCTACTCTGCGGCAACTATGCGCGATTACTCAAAACGTGGTGTTTAGATCGCCTTTTCCCAACTGTCCAATAGGTCGGGCGTGGAAGAGAGTGTCATGGAGACTGTATGACGAGGAGACCACACCGACACGAACACGGCCGTCCCCGGCTCGTTCGTAAGTGCAGCATGGGGACTGTCGGCAGTGCCTCAGTGGCTCAAGCGGATTTTGAATTGCCGGGCCAGCGCATGTCACGAGAGTAAGTACCATTCCTCAGACCAGCTGGTCAGGAGAAACGAAGAGAACTCGTAGCGCACGTTGTACCGATCGAGCTGGGGCCTCCTCCAAATGGGAAAGGCTCAGCAGCTTCTGAGAAGATAGACAGAATGACGTCCATCCGGGTTGCTGCGGTCATGAAAGCCGCGACTGTTACGGGACCCGCCAACAATCCGGTCCGATTCGCCGCCCCAGCTCGTTGTCCAGCGCGGGCGAGACCGGCGGGTGAGGTTTCTGATATCACGCTCCACCCTGACCGACGGGGTGTGGAAGGCCGACTATCTGCCAACCAGTTTCTAACTGCGGCGTGTGCAGCCGACATCACCGTCCATGTGATTGCTGAGCGGTCTCGGTTCGGTCCTTTAATCTTGTGGGGCGGGCGGGATGTTCTAGCACGCTGGGTGCCGGACATCGCACGGACGCCTGCCGTGAAAGCACGCTTTCCCTCTCGCTTCGGCGAAACTCGCCAGGTGTATCGTTGGCTGGCGTTCGACCACGGATAGACGGATGACGACAGGAAGATGCGAGTGTATGACCGCCTCAAGCGCTGGACGCTCCCGAAGGCGGGGCGGGTGATATCGGTGTGATGCATTTGCGGATCGTTTGATCTGGGAATGCGTAAGGGCAGATAGAGTCGATGTCCCGCTGAACTCAATTCCGGCCGCTGTCCGTCACAAAGAGAAAGATCTCCAAGCTCTCCGCCCGCAACTGGGTATCGGCGAGACGAAACGTGAGATTGTCTCTGTCGGCCGTCTTTCTCGCGCGACAGTCCACATCAGCTTGGTACTGGCTGCGGTGATCTGGAGAAAGGCGCACTCGGATATCCGCTTTCGGATTCTGTCGGTGGAAAACGGGCCAGAGCGCTCCTCTTTGGTGCGAACCCCTAGGAGAAAGGTCCTGGGGAACGGATCGTATTCACGCTCCCCTGTGCGACCTGGCGCCCATGTATTCGCTGGCTGACCTCTTTGTGTTACCGTCGCGCCATGAAGGGTCGCCGAATGTCGTACTGGATGAGGTGGCGGCAGGCGTCACCATTGTCGTCTCGCAGATAGGGATGTCCCCAAGATGCTTGAGTATAATGTCAGTGGGCTGCTCGTTCCTCCAGAGAATCCCGAAGCGCTTGCCACAGCCATCGTCCCGTTGCCTATCGGTACGACATTGGCGGCCCGATTGTCGAATCGCGCCACGGCAGTTGTCGCGGATCGTTTTTCACCGGAGGTATAGCGGCGGAGATTGCTTGAGATCTACACTTAATCGTTGCTCGCGACGTAGCCGTGAATGCGGATGCCATACTCCATACTCTCCTTGTCGGGTGTCATCATATAGCTCAGTTGGGATCTCGAGTTCGTAATGCCAGACTACGAATCCAAGTCGACGTCCACCGGTCTGGGCTCAGACTGCAAGCGAAACAGCCTGCCGCAGGGAACACTTGTGATCGTACTGGGGCCAGTCTTCCGCCTGCCACGAACGCAGTGCGAATGCACACTTGAAGGTTTGATGCGGCACCTAGCCCGGATGGAGAGGAATTGAAGTAAGGTAGCAAGGACTCATGAGAGACGCGATGACAGAATCGGACAACCGGTCACCGGCCGAAGGACGAGCGGAACGCTTTGTGGCGAACGTTTATTGGCATTGGCTTGGCGTCATCGCCAGTTTTCTGACGGGCTTCGTTGTGTCCCCTTACATTGTCCTGAAGCTAGGCGACAGTCGGTATGGTGTATGGGCGTTGGCCTTTTCTTTCATCGACTACACCATGCTGCTCGATTTTGGTTTCAAAACCGCAGTGGTCAATGCCGTGGCCCGCTCTCGGGCTCAGAACGACACGAACGGCATCAATGAAGTCGTGAACACGGCATTTAGCTACTTTCTCGCGATCGCGGCAACTGTGCTGATTTTGGTTTGGGGGATCTCAGGGGATTTGCCACGCATGTTTCAGATCACCCCCGTTTACAGAGATGACTTTGTTCGCCTCGTCCGCATTATCGGCTTCGGGTGGGCTTTCGCGCTCGCATCATCCGTGTTTGTCGCGGGAGTAGAAGGCTTTCAGCAATTTAAAGCGCAAAATCGCATTTATATCGCATCGTTGATTCTACGTTCTGGTGGCTGTGCCGTCGCTCTATACTTGGGCTTCGGCCTGCCCACCATGGGGTTGATCATCACGCTCAGCCAAGTGATCAACGCTGTGTTCCTGTTCGTCGTCTTCCGAAGATCATTCCCTGAGCTTAGCTTTTCGCGCAACTCGGTGAAGCCGGGAGTCTGGAAGCAGTTGGCGAGCTATGGTATTCATGCGTTTGTGGCGTACTTGGGCGGAATTCTCGTTAGTCAAGGTCCGCCAATACTCATCGGCCATTTTCGAAGCGAGGCTTTTGTCGGCTACTACACGCTTCCTTTCCGTTTGGTGCAGTACATTGTGGAGTTCGTGACCCGGATTGGATACGTCACGGTTCCGAATGCATCGGAAATGGTGGCCCAGGAACGGAAACCGGATCTGGTCAACATGGGCATTTACCTGAACCGTTATTCTTTTTCCTTGTTTGCACCACTGAGTGTTTTCCTGCTGGTCTATGGCAAGGAATTGCTGTGTGTCTGGATTAAGCCCAGCTTTGCCGAGCAGGCTGCGGTGCTGTTGCCGGCCTTCACCCTCTCCACCTTGTTCGCCGTGGCTGGACAGTTCAATTCGAGCCAGATCCTCTTCGGATTGGCCAAACACGGAACGTATAGCAGGACGCTTGTGGCTGAAGGAATTGCAGCGTTGGCCTTCATGGTGATTGTCTTACCTAGCTATGGCGTCGTAGGCGTTGCTTGGGTGGCCGCTGCCTTCGCTCTCCTGAATCGGGGTTGGATAACGCCTTACTTGCTATCCCGCAGCCTGAAATTCAGATTGCTCGGATATATGCGAGCGATCTACTTGACTCCAACCCTAGCCGCAATCCCCGTGTTCTTCTTCGGCTTTTGGTTCAAAACGCAGGCTCTTCCCGGCCGGAATTGGGCCGAGTTGTTGATTGCCGCGGGACTGATCGTTTTGCCATACTATGGTGCGTGCTACTTCTTCGTAATGGAGGAGCAGCACCGCCTCTTATTGCGAACTTCGATTGGCAAGCGTATCCTGCGGTTCGGCAAGAAGGATGCTAAACCGCGGGGATAAAGCTGGGGTGCTTTTGGTTCACCACATGTCACTCTCTCATAGTCAGCCATTTCGGGTAGCGCTCCTGGGTGCGGGGAACATCGCAACAACCCATGTTGCGGCTTTGCAGAATGTTGAAGGAACCGATATTGTTGCCGTGTGCGATGTGGATGAAGCGCGCGCCCGCGCGCTTCAAATCAAGGGAGGCAGTGCACTGATCTTTCGAGATCTGGAAACCATGCTCACCCGGGCGAAACCAGACGCAGTCCATGTGCTGCTCCCTCCCGCGATGCATGCCCGTGCCACCGAGGCGTGCCTTGCCGCTGGATGCCACGTCTTCGTGGAAAAACCATTCTGCATAAGCGCAGCGGAATGCCGGCGGGTCTGGGCTGCGGGTGAACGCGCGAGACGACAGATTGGGGTGGATCACAACTTGGTTTTCATGCCGCCGGTGATCCAACTCATCGACGACATTCACGCCTTCCGCTTTGGCGCCATCAAGCATGTACATGTCGTTTACAACCTGCCTTTGTCGGTACAAGTTGGAGTGCGACCTACCCACTGGATGTTCGCTGAGGCACCCAACCTGGTGCTAGAGCTCGGGATTCATCCGCTCTCACTCATCTGTAGATTGGTGGGAAGGGTTAGGGCCGCGAGCACGGTCGTGAGTGGGGAGGTTATCATTGGCAACGGAGTGCGCTTCTTCAAGACGTGGGCGAGTTCAATGGTTTGTGAACGGGGAACCGCACAATTGCTGCTGTCCACAGACGCCGAGTTCACTGAAACATCCGCACACGTCATCGGTCAAGATAGCGTGGCGTACCTGGACTTCCGCCGCAACACGTTTCGGAGATCGGGAAGCACGCCCTTTGTACGTTTTGACAACCTAGCCGACGGTTGGCGTGGCGCCCGCGCTCTGTTTTCTCAAAGCCTCCGCAATGCCTGGTCCACCGGCCGCGGCATGCTGGGTTCGCGAATCGTCCACTCAACGCAAGTGCAATCCGTGCAGAACAGCCTCTCAGACTTCTATGGGGCCGTGCGATGTAAGCGCTCGCCGTTGATCGGTGCCGCACAAGGGACGACCGCCGTGGAAGCTTGCGAATTCGTCGTCAATAGTGCGATGAGCTTTCTCGCACAGAACGGGAGGTCGGCTTGACGCAGGAAGAACACGTCGTCGTGATCGGCGGGCTTGGGTTCATCGGTAGGCGGCTCACCCTTCGGTTGCGGAACGCAGGACATTCCGTAACCGTAGTCAGTCGGTCCGCAGCTTCGAGGGGAACCAACGAAGCCGGTCTTGCTTATGTGTCTGGTGACGTTTCCGACGCCGCACGGATGGCTGAAATCATCAGGGGTGCCTCAAAGGTATTTGACCTTTCCATGGGTGGCGGGTCCACTTGGGCCGATTACGAGCGAGAAGTGATTGGGGGCGCATGCAACGTAGCTCGCGCCTGTCTTCAACACGGCGTACGGCGCTTGGTTTACACAAGTTCTACTTCAGCACTCTATCTCGGCGGCCCCAGCAAGATCGATGAATTCACGCGTAACGACGGTGCGGCGGTGTATAGGGATATGTACTCTCGCGGCAAGAGTCTTGCCGAAGACAGTCTCCTCGCCATGCATGTCCGCGAGCAACTTCCCGTGGTAATCGTCCGTCCTGGCATGGTGCTTGGGCCCGGCGGCGCCTTGGTACATTACGTGTTGGGCGAACGACCCTCGGACGGGACGTGCATCCTGGGTTGGGGACGTGGGAAGAATCCGTTGCCATGCGTTCTTGTCGACGATGTGGCGGACGCGATGATACGAGCCAGCGATGCAGTTGGCGTCGACGGATTGGTCTTTAACCTCGTCGGCGATGTCCGCCCGACGGCGGCGGAATATGTCGAAGTACTCCGCCGGAGAACACTTCGCGACTTCCGCTTCTATCCTAGGAGTTTGTGCAGGATTCAGGCCGGTGAGTATGCTCGGTTTCTGATGAAGAAGCTTGCGGGCAGGTCCAAGGTCCGGATGATGTGTTATCGCGACCTGAAAAGCTCTTCCATGGTTGCGCAGTTTGACTGTTCGTTAGCCAAGCGATTGCTGGGATGGGTTCCTGTTTCCGATCAGGAAGAGTTTTATCGACACGCGATTGATTGTCATGTTGAGCAGTTCCTGCCCGGTGACCTGAGACTCGAACACGTGGGCTGAGATGACTCCGGCAAGTTGGCAGACCCAGATCATGATTGAACATCGGAACGTGCGCGACTCAGAGTTGAAAGAGCGCTGCCGGAGTGTGTGACGCGAAGACCCGACATATCGTGTCCGGCGTCGACTGCAACTTGTGCCCAATTGGTTCCGCGTGCTCGGCGCGGCTGTGGCCCCCGTTGCAGAGTTGGCTGCGCTGCTTGGGAACGCATTGCCAGCGCCGCCTTTCACGTGGCGAACCGGCGTCCCAGTGTCAACCTGTGCGGACCCGGGTACAAAGGATACAAGCGCGATCCACGTACGCCGTATCCCGGCTCCCTGAATCAACATACGCAAAAACGAGATGCCGGATCAACGCACCAAGCCTTCCGGGCATGGAGACATTGGCGACTATGCACGTTGCGCCGGGATGGTGTCTCATCGTGTTGACATTGGGCACCGACGCCATTGTCGCTGCGCCAGACATTCCCTGCTATCCCATGGGTAGCCTTTCTGAAGGCGAAGTTGGACGTCGAGGGTGCTCGACTCCTATGCGATGCTGATGTCAACGCAAAATAAAAAGTTCCTAAAACCAGCAAAGTGCATTATTGACGGCCATCGTCTAGAATAGAAGCGGTTTGCATAATCCCACACCGATCCTCCTGACTGCGTACCGCCTTCATGTAGGAGGCGCGGAGCGTGATCTGGCAAAGCTCGCTCGCTATTTGAATCCGGATCTGTTTAGTGTTCATGTCGCTTGCTTTCACGCCGATGGCGAGCGCCGGGCTGAAATCGAGGCTGCGGGCATCCCGATCCTCGTCCTCCCGGTGCGGAGTTTCCACAACCGGACGGCTATCCATGGGGCATTTCAACTGCAGCGCTATGTTCGCCGCCATCATATACAGTTGATTCAGGCGTTCGACGCCCCCACCAGTATCTTTACCGTGCCGCTGGGGAGGCTTTTCGGCGTGCGCGCGGTCATCTCAAACCACCTCTGTTTCCGGTTCCTGATACCGCCACCCAATTATTATGGGCTCAGATTGGTCGACTTTTTGGCCCACCGTATCGTCGTAAACGCAGAGGCGATCAAACAGCATCTCATTGAGGATTACGGTCTCTCTTCGGAACGGATCTTTGTATGCCATAACGGTGTCGAGAGCAGTGTCTTCTTCCCAAGTTCTCAACCTCGACCACCGTTGCTTGCGGATGCCTCGGTGGTAATCGGAACACTGTGTGTGTTTCGCGAGGAGAAGCGGGTGGATGTGCTGCTCCAAGCCTTCGCGCGGCTTCTGCCATTGGACCCTCGAATTCGTCTGCTCATCGTAGGCGATGGAGAGATGCGGGAAAAGTGGATGGCGCGCCGTAATGAACTAGGACTGCGGCAGACTTGCCACTTTGAGATAACAACCGCAAATGTTCCGCAATGGATGCGTCTAATGGACGTGTTCGTTCTGTCTTCGCGTTCGGAAGGCTTCCCGAACGCGGTTCTCGAGGCAATGGCCTGCGGCTGTGCCACGGTCGCTTCCAACGTGGGCGGTGTCCCTGAACTCATCATGCACGGCGAGACCGGGTTGCTGTTCAGGCCCGACGATCTGGAGGACTTGGCGTACCAACTCAGCACTCTGATCAAAGAGCCGTCATTGCGACACAGGCTCGGCAAAGCCGCCGCAAACAGGGCACGCACACAGTTTTCGATGGAGAAGACGGCCAGGCGAATGGAGGCCCTTTATAGCACCTTGCTCAACAAGACTTGATGACCTGCTCCATCTCCGAACCATTCCCTATCCGAAGCAAGGCGCGCCAACCCGTCTGACACTTCTGAAGAACCGATACTTCATGCTGAGGGGGGTGTTCCACCACGGTCCGGCCAACTATCCATAAGCCGCAGGGTCTCAGGCTATGTTCTACTGCCGACGCTGCTCGACGAAGCTCCGCTTCTGTGAAGTAAGCACGGTTGAGTATATTCATGGTGCGCACGACGTCGACCTGCTCGCTGAGTGGGGTAAAGATGGAGTGTTCCACGATCCGGAATCGTTCGCTTTGAAGCCGCAAGGCATTCGGGTGGATGAGTGGCAGGCGACGGAGTCGAAATGGCGGTGCCTGCACGTCCCTCTCGGCGCCGACTGGTGTGTTCCATTCAGCGGGATGGCGAAACTCGCGCCCCAACTCACTCCGCCAATAGTCAAGAGCCCGATCATGCAATCGGCGGTTCACCCAATACACCCAGTGAGTGCGGCGAACGAGGCTTATAACAAAAGGTGGATGAACGTACTGAATCGGTGTGCCATCCGGTTCCAGAATGTAAGTATCACCGAATTGCTCCCGATGCGCTTCGATGAGATACAGAACTGTATCGGAAGCCGTGAATCTGATCTTAGGATAATCGATACGTAAACGCTGAAACCACTCGGCAGCAGTAATACCGTTCGAGACAGCCCAATCTTCCACGCGGAGTTCAGCTTCGCATGCCAATACTTCGCGCAAACAGACTTCGATGGCTTCATCCAATTCCGCGAAACGCCGCCGGCTAGTCGTTCGCGCAACACCGTTGGAAAGGCATATCTGGGGCATCAACCGCTCGAACCGCTCAACTTCCACGGGCGAAGCTGGGACTTTCATAGCGAGGAGGCTTGCCGAAATCAGGCCTCTTCGCCACAAACGCTGGAGCGGTGTATCTTGGTCAGCCTCGCAGATCCCCAGTTTCAGCATCTAATTGAGCTCGTCCTTTCGTTTTCAAACTATTCTGGCACACCTTCGGTTGTACAGTGCTCTCCGACCGAACCGGGGATTTCTGTACCAGTCGGGTAGAGAGGACTGCTGTCCATGTATGAGAGCGCTGCTACTTGTCAATACTTTTTTCGTGACGCTGCTCCACTTTCCGTGAAAGTATCGAATCCAGTGAGATACACTGATCATGACCGAAGCGGGGGATAGGGCAACGCTGGGGAGCGACC
>JAJFUV010000320.1 GCA_021372245.1 Terriglobales bacterium | reverse complement strand
TCACAGCTTCGCTCGGCTGGCTCTACCGGCTGGTGCTCGACAAGTACCGCATCGACGAACTGTACGCCGCCGTCATCGTCCGCCCGGTAGTCATAGGTTCCGAAAAGTTGCTCTGGAAGGGCTGTGACGCGGGTTTCATCGATGGCATCGTGAACGGGCTGGGATCGAAAGCGCGGTCGATCGGCGGCGTTCTGCGGCTGGCGCAATCGGGCTACATACGCAGTTACGCTGTGTGGGTGGTGCTGGGAGCGCTATTGATCCTGCTGGTAGTTAGCTCCGGGGGAGGCGCGCGATGAACACGCTCGGCATCGTGCTGGCGCTCCCCGTCCTCGCGGCCCTCGTCCTGCTGCTCGTTCCGAAGGATCGCGCGCAGGCGATCCGCTTCGCCACGCTGGGAGTCTCGCTGTTGGTCTTGCTGGCGTCGCTCGGCCTCGTCCGCTCCGTCGTGACGAATTCCACGCACGCGCAGTTCGTGACGGACGTCCTCTGGATCGCCTCGCCCGCCATCCGCTACCACGTCGGCGTGGACGGTCTCAGCCTCTGGCTGGTGATTCTGACCACACTGCTCACACCCATCTCCGTGCTGATCAGCTGGCACCACATCGACAAGCGCGTGAAAGAATTTCACGTACTGCTGTTGCTGCTCGAGTTCGGCCTCGTAGGCGTTTTTGTGGCCATGGACCTGTTCCTGTTTTACGTCTTCTGGGAAGTCTCGCTGGTCCCCATGTACTTCCTGATAGGCGTGTGGGGACACGAACGGCGCATTTACGCGGCGGTCAAGTTCTTCCTCTACACCATGACCGGGTCGGTGCTGATGCTCGCCGGCATCATCTATCTGTACACGGTGACGGGAACTTTCGATTACCCGAGTATCCTCAGGGCGCTCGAAGCGGGTCAGGTTACCCTCAGCGGCCGCGAGGAATTCTGGCTCTTCCTGGCCTTCTTTTTCGCCTTCGCCATCAAGGTGCCCCTGTTCCCGCTGCACACCTGGCTGCCCGACGCACACGTCGAGGCGCCGACGGCCGGGAGCGTGATGCTGGCGAGCGTCATGCTCAAAATGGGGACTTATGGCCTCCTGCGATTCTGCGTGACACTGTTCCCCACGCCTTCTCGCGAGAACGCCTGGTGGATCGCCACGCTGGCCATCATCGGCATCATCTACGGTGCCCTGGTGGCCATGGTGCAGCCGAACATGAAGAAACTGGTGGCCTATTCGTCGGTGAGCCACCTGGGCTTCGTCGTCCTGGGCATCTTCTCGTTCACACAACTGGGCATGGACGGCGCTGTTTACCAGATGTTGAATCACGGTATCTCGACCGGGGCGCTGTTCATGCTGGTGGGCTATCTATACGAGAGACGCCACTCACTGGAAATAGCGGATTACGGCGGCGTCGCAACGCCTGCACCCAATCTGGCCGCCGTCTTCATGGTCACCATGTTGGCCAGCATCGGCTTGCCCACGCTCAACAACTTCATCGGCGAGTTCCTGGTGTTGCAGGGAACGGCGCAGGCCAACTTCCGCTGGACTACTTGGGCCGCCGTGGGCGTGATTCTCTCAGCCTGTTACATGCTCTGGCTCTATCAACGCACGTTCTTTGGGAACACACCGGACCCTGTACGCCAGCACGTGGTCGACTTGAACCACCGGGAATGGGCCGCCATCTTGCCCCTTCTCGCAATGATGTTGTGGATGGGTGTCGGGCCTCAGACGTTCCTGCCGCCGATCAGCGCCACGAATTCAGCTATCCTGAGCCGCTCAGACGCCGGCGCCATATATCACGTCGACTTGAGACATCCGCTGCCCGTGCGGTGGGGGGAGGCATCCCGTGAACGCTAGCTTTGCGCCGTCTCCCGTCGAAATCCTGCGGCTGCTCCCGGAGATCATTCTCATCCTGGTGGCCACCGTGATCATGGTGGGGGAAGCTCTGCGCGGCACCCGCGAAGCGCGCCCGCTGGGCCGGATCGCCGTGGGCGGTTTGATTGCTGCCTTGTGGGCGTCCATGAGCGTTTGGGCCAACCCCGGATTCGGCTTCCATGACGCGGTGGTCCTGGACGGCTTCGCCGCGTTCTTCCGCGCGCTGGTAATCGTCGCCGGACTGCTCGCCGTGCTTATGGCACAGCAGTATCTACGCCGAGAGGGGGCCGACAGCGGAGAATACTATGCTTTGATCCTGTACTCCGTCGCGGGCCAGTGCATCATGGTGTCGGGCACCGAGTTAATCGTGCTGTTCATCGGCCTGGAGATCTCTTCGATCGCTACCTACGTTCTGGCCGGCTACCTGCGCGACGATCGCCGCGCTAACGAAGCCGCCATCAAGTACTTCCTGCTCGGTTCGTTCGCCACCGCCTTCCTGCTCTACGGGGTGGCGTGGATTTACGGCGCCGCGGGCACGACGAATCTGATCGAGGTGCGCCGCGCGATGGCGGACCCCGCCACCACGCCTTCCTACGCGCTGGTAGCGACGGCGGCGGGCTTGATCCTTGTCGGACTGGCGTTCAAAGTATCCGCCGCTCCCTTCCAGAACTGGGCACCGGATGTCTACCAAGGCGCGCCGGCGCCAGCCTCGGCCTTCATGTCAGTCGGTCCCAAGGCCGCGGCCTTCGCCATGTTGCTGCGCATCTTCGTCACTGCGTTCGAGCCGGTGTCCCCACGCTGGCTGCCGGTCGTCTGGATCTCCGCTCTGGCCACCATGATCGTCGGCAATTTCGCCGCGCTTTGGCAGACCAACATCAAGCGCCTGCTGGCTTACAGTTCCGTTGCGCACGCAGGATACGTGCTGGTGGCGGTCGTGGCCAACTCGCCCAGCGGCACGGCCGCGGTGATGTTTTACATGGCCGCGTACGCGTTGATGAACCTGGGCGCTTTCGCCGTTGTCACGTACTTTTCGCGCGAAGGGGAGCGCTACCTGGAGATCGACGACCTTGCCGGCCTGGGGACGCGCCAGCCCGTCACCGCGGCGCTCTTCAGCATCCTGCTGCTTTCGTTCATCGGCGTGCCGCTCACAGGCGGGTTCTTCGCCAAGTTCTACGTCTTCAAGGCGGCGCTCGAATCGAATCTGGTATGGCTCACGGTGTTGGGCCTGCTCACCAGCGCCGTTGCCGCCTACTACTATCTGCGCATCCTGGTGATCATGTACATGCGTGAGCCCGCCGCAGCCACCGAAAACCTGCCGCCGCAACCGGCCGGCATCAGCTTCGTCCTGTGGACCGCCGCGCTCGGCACGCTCGCACTCGGGATCTATCCCAGCCTGATCCTGGACTTTGCCGACCGCGCAGCGGGCGTGGTTAGATAGACAAGTTCCAGTAGTAAGTTGGAGGTAATCAAGTGGATCGTCACTGGCTATTTATCGCGGCCCTGGCTGTCGCGCAGACCTTGTTCGCTCAGGCTCCGCCACCCAACATGCGCAAAGATTACGGCCGGGCTGAATTCTACCGCCCGCCTCAACTGAGCGTCATGGTGGGCTTCATCAAAGACCCGCAGCACACCGGCTATACCATCGACCAGTGGCGCACCGGCATCGGCAAGAACTTCGATGCCCGCGCGCTGGTGACCCGGCTCAAAGCATCCGGCGCGGCTACCGTCATCTGGTACGACAAGTGGATCGACGGCCTCGTTTTCCGCAAGACTTCCACCACCTCCTACCAGACGAGCCGCGACTTCCTGGGCGAACTGGCGCCCGAGTGCCACCGCCAGGGTGTGCGTCTCGTCGTCTACTTCAACACCTTCTATGACGGCAATCCCGAGTTCGAAAAGTACGCTGCTCGCGATGGGCGCGGCAAGATCATCACCTATCCCAGGCCCTGGCCCTGTGCGCTGCTGAGCGTTCACTCGCCTTTCCGCGCGATTGTGCGCAAGCAGATCGAGGAACTGGTAAAGGACTACGGGGTTGACGGGCTCTGGCTGGATTCGGTCCAGTGCCCTCCCTATTCTTCCGACCCGTGGACCGCGACCGCCTTCGCCAAACGCTACGGCAAGGACTACGCATCGGCCAGCACAATCGAGCGCCGCGAATTCGCCGTCGATTCGGCCATCGAGTGGAACAAGGAAGCCTCGGCGCTGATCCGGTCTCTGAAGCCCTCGGCCGTGCTCACCTTTAACAGTCTGGTAGATCCGCTATTCCTTGGCCCGCGTGGATCGGTGGGGCTAGGGCAGTCGGCCGACTATTACAGCACCGAAATCGCCGATTACCAGCGGCAGCGCAACTACGCTCACTTGCTTGGTTCTTACGAGAAGCCATACGAAGGCCTTTCTATGCTTTCGGACGAGTGGTTCACACCACTAGGCGGCGATGCCCCACCAACCACCAAAACCAATGCCGAGGTACTGGCCGAACTCGCCACCGTTCTCGGCGGCG
>JAJFUV010000316.1 GCA_021372245.1 Terriglobales bacterium | reverse complement strand
CGCAACGGACTGTTGATGCGCCCCGACAGCCAGCTTTACATCGTTCCGGCCGGTGGAGGCCTGTCGCGACGCATGAGCTGCAACACGCCGTTAATGAACTCCTGGCATAGCTTCTCGCCCAATGGCCGCTGGCTGGTGTTTACTTCGAAGAGCCGTTCGCCCTATACGCAGATGTTTCTCACGCACATCGATGAAAACGGTAACGACAGCCCGTCGGTCCTGGTTGAGAACTCGACCGCGGCCAACCGCGCCGTAAACATCCCCGAGTTCGTAAACATTCCCGCCGGCGGCTTGCTGAGTATTGATGCTCCCGCGGCGGAGTTCTACAAGTTGTTCGACCGCGCATGGGAGCTGGCGGAGAAATCCCAGTTCGTGGAGGCTGTCGGCGCCTGGGGCGATGCCTTGAAACTCAATCCGTCCGACTCACGGGCGCACTATAACCTGGGTATCGCCCTGGCCATGACAGGCAGGTTCAGCGAAGCAATTGCCAGGTACGAGAGGGCACTGGAGATCAATCCAGATTTCGCGGAGGTTCACAACAACCTCGGCGTCGCACTAGCACGAACGGGCAAGGTGGATGAAGCCATCGCCCATTATCGAAAGGCTCTCGATCTCAATCCTGAAATGGCCGAATTCCACACGAATCTCGGGGTGGCGCTGGTTTGGAAGGGTAAAGCAGACGAGGCGGTCGCGCAATTCGAGAGGGCCCTGGCGGCCAATCCTGAGTCAGTTGATGCCCACCGCAATCTGGGCAACGCCTTTTACTACCTGCGAGGGAATTCCCTCGCAGCGTTGGCTCAATGGCGCGAGGTGCTTCGCCTGCGGCCGGACTATCTCGCTGTTTTGAACCAGACGGCATGGCTGCTGGCGACTCATCCGGACGCGAGCACCAGGAACGGCGAAGAGGCAGTCGTGCTAGCTCGGCGCGCCGCTCGGATCACGGGTGGACGTGAGCCGGAAGTGCTTGGCATTCTGGCAGCCGCATACGCCGAGGTGGGTAGGTTCTCCGACGCCGTAGAAACCTCACGCCGCGCGATGGCCCAGGCAACGCAACAGAAAAGAGACCCGTTGGCGCAGGCGCTGAAAGACCGAATCGCGCTGTACCAAAAGGGCGTTCCCTTCCGGGAAACGCCGCCAGCGGCTTCCATTCAAGCACGCTGAATCGCCGCCTGTCTCGCCCGGCCACCTTCAGGTTGAACCAACCCGCAAACGCGTGCTGTTCAGCCTAATGGGATGATCCCACTTCATTTGTCCAATAGCCTATCGAAAAGCAAGACTAACGCCGATTTTCCTTGACCCTGCTTGTAACTCGGTGTATATCCGAGGTGCAGAGGTGGTGTACTCAGAGCGACAACGGCAATTCATGAGGCGTTGCAGGAGGATGCAATGAGGAAAGCTGCTAGTTTCCTTATCGTTTGCGCCTTGCTGCTGGTCATCGTGTGTCAGTTCGCAGCAGCGCAAGTGACAGTACGAGGCACAATCACCGGTCTGGTTACGGACGCCACAGGAGCCGTCGTACCCGGTGTGAAAGTGATTGCCAAGAACACCGCCACTGGAGTCCTGGCGGAGACCGTCAGCTCCAGCAGCGGAAACTACGTGATTCCGAACCTGCAGGTTGGCACGTATGAAGTGAGCGTTTCAAGCACAGGCTTTAAGAGTTGGTCCCGTTCGGGCATTCTCTTGTCGGTGGGAGAAAGTGCTCGCGTGGACGTGACGCTTGAAGTCGGCCAGGTGAGCGAACAAGTCACAGTCTCAGGCGCGGCCCCGCTTCTCAAAACCGAGACAACTGAAGTCAGTGCCACCATGGAGAGCAAGTTGGTTGGGGACATGCCGGTGCCCATGAGCAGTTCCTGGGGCATGCGCAGCGTGTTCAGCGTCATGCTCATGATGCCCCAGGTAAAGAGCAATGACGGCCAGGGTGCTTGGGATGACTTTATCGTGGGCGGCGGCCAGGGTTTCGCCTGGCAGGTGGTTGTGGATGGTGCTTCCATCGAGACAGGATTCCGCAACAACATCGGTATCTTCAACCGTCTCGCACCGGTCCTCGATGCCGTCGAGGAAGCCCATGTCGATACGGCTGCGTTCAAAGCGGAGCAAACCCACACCAGCGGCGGAAACATGGTGCTCACCACCAAGTCCGGCACGAATGAGATCCATGGCTCCGCGTTCGACTATTACGCGTCGCAGGTGTTTAACGCGAACGCTTGGGGCAGCAACAGGATCGGCTCCAAGAAAGCGATCTTCCACAAGAATGAGTTCGGGATCAACGCGGGTGGGCCGATCTTCATCCCAAAGATCTACAACGGGAAGAACCGCACCTTCTTCTACTTCGGCTACGAGGGCTCGCGGCAACCCAGCACGTCGGGCGCGGGCCTGCTTACCGTGGCGACCGCTGCCATGAAGCAGGGCGATTTCTCCGATTGGAAGAAGGCCAACGGCACCCTGATCCCCATTTACGACCCGACCACCACACAGAGCAACCCGGCCGGCGGGTACACCCGGCAGGTGTTTTCCGGCAGCATGATCCCCGCCTCGCGGATCACCCAGATTGCCAAGAACATCATGAAATACATGGTGGACCCGAACAGGTCAACCGCATCGGTGCTATCTCAGTATGGTGCCATGGTCAACAACCTACAGACTTCAGGCACTGCGCCGACCAAAGCGATTAACAACGCAGAAACCATGAAGTTCGATCACAACTTCGGGATCAAGAACCGTCTTTCCTTGACCTACACGCGTAATGTGAGTTACACCGACAGCGCATACGATCATGACACATCGGACTGGAACAACTGGGGACCTCGGTTGCCATTCCCGCTGACGGGCAGGACTTACTACCGTGGCTCGACCTATTACGGGAACGTTTTTCGGGTGAACGATACCCACTTGATCACGCCCACCCTGATCAACACCTTCACGTTCGGCTACCACAGGCTCTACCATGAGGAGCACGACGTCACCGCCTAC
>JAJFUV010000303.1 GCA_021372245.1 Terriglobales bacterium | reverse complement strand
CGCTTCATCGGCGAGTTGTGTTTCTGGAAGAAACTGCTGCTGACGTCGCTCTTGGCCGCGGCCGTGATCTGTCCGTTCCTATTGGGCGTTTTCAAGGCCGAGGCGCAGACTCGCAAGCTGGAATTCGAGGTGGCTTCCATCAAACCCACGGCGGCGCCTGATTTTAGAACCGCACGGCGATTGGGAACTCCGATCAGGACTGGCCCTCGGATCTACGGAGACAGGGCGGAGTACATTTCGATGCTACTGCGCTACCTCATCGCTGAGGCCTACCAGGTACGGTCGTTCCAGGTAGTGTTCCCCCCAGGCGGGGCCCCCAGAGAGCGCTTCGACGTAGTCTGTAAGATGCCGGCGGGATCCCGAAAGGAAGATGCGACTCTCATGCTGCAATCCCTGCTGGCAGAGCGTTTCAAGTTAGCCGTGCATCGCGAATTTAGGGAAAAGGATGTCTGGGCGCTGGTCGTGGGCAAGGGCGGCCCCCAGTTCAGAGAATCGCCCTCCGAAGCGGCACGGAACCCCGGTGACACGAAGGGGGAGTCGCCGGAAGGAGCGGGTCCGCCTGTTCTCAAAAAGAAGGACGGCAGCACGGTCATCAGCGGGAGGTACGGGATAACCTTCCTCCGTACCACGCTGGATTATGCCAGTTCGACAACACACACTGAAGCCAGCAGGATGACGATGCCTTATTTGGCGGATCTGGTGAGTAGGACCACTTTCGCGAACGACCGCGAAGTGGTGGACATGACCGGGCTGAAGGGGAACTACGACGTCGTCTACGATTTCCCGTTTTCCGCAACAATGCCAGGAGTGAAAACCGCGGGTGTTTCTGATGTGAACGGCCAGGGGCCCCTTCCCGCGGAAGGCGCCTCGGATCCCGGAAGTGGCGGGGTGCTGCGCGCCATGAGGCGCCTTGGTCTCGACCTGGAGAAACGGAAAGTGCCGATCGAGCATATCGTCATCGATCACGTGGAGAAAACGCCCACGGAAAACTGAAGTGTTGCAGGGGACGAACAAGTGTGGTGGATGCAGCTGCTCAAAGTGACCAAAGGACGCTAACGCCGTGACACTGGAATCCGGACTTCTAAATGAATTGCTTCGCCAGGCGGGGAACCACCTCTGGCAATCGACCGTCTTTGCGGTGGCGGCGTTTCTTTTGACGCTCGCGTTGAGGTCCACTCACGCTCGGGCGCGGCATTGGATTCTGTTAGTCGCCTCCCTGAAGTTCCTGGTGCCGTTCGCGCTGCTGGCCAAACTCGGCGATCTCCTGGGCTCGCGGGTTGTTCCAGCAGCGCCCGCCGCGCATATTCCGTTCGCTGTGGGGCAGATGGTACAACCGTTTGTTTTGCCCGAACCGGTCGCTCCCATAATTGTGGCGGCCCCAACGCATGAATTGACATTCCCGATTCACGCCGTGGTATTCGTCGTCTGGCTGACCGGTTTCGCGGCCGTTCTATTCCACTGGTGGGACCGATGGCGCCGCGTTCGGGCGGTTGTGAGCGCGGCCGTGCTGCTGCGGGAAGGACGCGAGGCGGATGCCCTCCGCCGCGTGCGTTCGAAAGGCCGTCTTCGCTTGCCGGATATTCGACTGGTGTCCTCAGCCGCAAG
>JAJFUV010000301.1 GCA_021372245.1 Terriglobales bacterium | reverse complement strand
GGCATCTTCGCCATGCGGTGGAACGTGGTCATCGGCGGGCAACTGTTTTCGAAGAGTTTTCTCGGTTACACGACGTACAAAATGGAGTTCGCAACTCGCGAGGGTCTGTTCGCCGCGGTGCTCCTCATGCTCCTCCCCTTCGCAATCCTTTGGGTCTTGGTGAAACTGCTGCCTCCGTGGCCCAAACAGGAGGCGGCATGAGGAACAAACCATGCAGGACAGTTCCGACGCCGGCCAAGCCGGGCTTGAGGAGTTGATCCGCCAGGTCCGGGACCTCCAAACGCGCGTGCGTAACCTGGAAATAAACTCCGGCATCGCACCCGCGCCCGCCGTCCCGACGCTCGCCGCGCCCGGCGCCTCCGAAGCGGAAATCTCCGTGGTTCCCCAACTGGATCAGACTGCGGCGCTGGTGCCTGTGCTCGGCAAGGCACTGCTGGCCATCGCCGCTGCCTACCTGCTGCGCGCTCTGGCCGAGGCGCGCGTGCTCCCGCTGCCCGTGTGCGTTGGCGCCGGCATCCTCTATTCGTTCGTCTGGTTATTCATGGCGGCCCGCGCGGCGCCGGAGCGGCGGGGCGTGGCGATGGTGCATGGCGCGACCTCAGCTCTGATCCTGGCCCCGCTGCTTTGGGAGAGCACCGTGCGCTTCACGGCTCTGCCAGCCTCAATCGCCGCCGCAAGCCTGATCGGTTACGCGACTTTCGGCCTGCTTATCTCCTGGCGTAAGAACCTGGACATGGTGGCCTGGATCACCACGCTGACAGCCTTGGTCACTGCCACGGCTCTACTGCTGGCGACGAAAGATCTGCCGCCGTTTACCGCTGCGGTCCTGGCTACCGCGGCCGTCGTCGAGTTGTCTGCTTGCTTCAATCACTGGCTGCACGAGCGGTGGGTCCCAGCGCTTCTATCCGACCTCTTGGTCCTGTTGTTGACTTACATTGCCGCACGTCCACAGGGCGTGCCGGAGGGGTACGCTCCTATCACCGCGGTCCAGGTTCTGGCTGCGCAGGTTGCACTGCTGGCGATCTACCTGGGAAGTACGGCGGTCCGCACGCTGGTGCGGAAGTTCACCATTACGGTATTCGAGACCGCGCAGTGCGTGGCGGCTTTTCTGATTTGCCTGGAAGGGGTGCTTCGGGTGTACCGGGGTGACCGTCTTGCAACCGCGTCGGCGGGTCTGTTCCTGCTGGCCTGCGGTGCCTTTTGCTACGCCATCGCCCACGTTGTCCTGGCGAATAAAGTCCTTTCACACCGGAATTTCCACATCTACTCCGTTTTCGCGCTGGCGCTGGCGCTTTCGGGCAGCCGCATCTTGTTAAATGGCCCACCACTCGCGGCGATCTGGGGTGCCGCCGGCGTCCTGTGCGTGTGGCTGGGGAAGAGGGGTGGAAAGGCGACGCTGGAGTGGCACGGCCTCGTGTACCTCTTGTTCCTCGCGATTTCTTCCGGCTTCTTATCCTGGTCTGGCGCGCGGCTATTGGGAACCGGGGCGGGATGGATATCGCCCGGGTTGGCTGGATGGATCGCGGCGGGGGCGTTGGTGTTGGCACACGGATCCGCCAGCATAAGAGTCTTGCCGATCGGCGCACCTTGGGACGTGAAGACGCGGACTTTGGCACTGGCCGCCGGCGCCGTCTGGTGCGCGGCCGGTTTCGGCGCGGCAGTGGTCTCGGTCGCTTGCATGGCGGTCGCCGGAGAGGTTCGCACGACCGCGGCATGCGCTACCCTGAGCACTGCGGTGTTGACGTGCCTCACGTTAGTTGCCGCCTGGGTTGGGAGCAGGTGGCAGCGCCGGGAATTCAGTTGGCTGGTTTACCCGCTGATGGTCTTCACCGCTTACAAGTTGCTGATCCAGGATCTTCAGGAGAGTCACAAGCTGGCGCTGTTCGTATCGCTGCTGCTGTACGGAGGCGCGCTGGTCCTCCTGCCGCGCATTCTGCAGGGCAGTAGACGGGCGGTAGGCGACCCTCCCCGATGAGGAACTTCTTCGCAGCGAAACAGTTTAGTACACCCTCGGCGGGTGACCCTTTTCGGTCAGGCGGAGTCTCAAGCCGGCCCTCTTGGCCGGGGGAACCAGTGGCTCCCAGTCGCGGATCGCGGTGGTTTTCGCTACTGCCGGCGAGGTCGCGAAACGCAGTGTCACGATTTGCTGTGGCCGGATCTTGAAAGTGCTCCGATCTCCGGCCGGCAAGGGGCGCGCCTTCTCGCCCATCATGTTGGTGATGCGCGCGTCGCTGTGCGGCAGCTTCAACTCCACCCAGGCTTCGCCTTCCACACCGGACCATTCCGCCAGGCGCACTTCGATGTCCGAATCCACGCGGCGCACGGCTTCCACGATCACGTTCGGACTGGTTTCGAGGAAGCTCTCCGCCTGCCCCGCCTGGGCCCCGGCGTGCGCCAGGACGCCCTCGTTGAATTCCCACGCGCGGCGCGGGATGGCGGCATCGCGCCAGTGGCCCGCGTGCGGGATGAGGGCGTACTGGAAGCGCTGGCGGCCGTGGCCAAGCATGATTTCATTGGGCAGTACGCGATACGCCTTCTGCGCGTTCATCAAGCCGAGCGTGATGGTATCGGGATTGAACTCGTGACTGGTGAGTCCGCGATCGAGCAGCGCCACGCCGGAACCGTCCGCAAAGCGGTAGTCGGACCATCGCACGGCCGGCATCATGGCTTCGGAATAGCCGTACTGGCGCTGGTCCGCCTGCAGGTAATAGTCGATGGGTGGCGTGGGCCGGCGTGGATCGAGCGTCGCGAAGCCGTAAGGGATGCCGCGGGTCCGCTCGACGACCTGGCCAGCAAGCGGAAAGTCCACCGTCACGAGCACATCGCTGCCCTGCCAATCCAGCACGGTTTCGAATTCGACGCGCGGGTAATCCTTGTACAGGATGATGTTGCGCTCCAGCTTCGAGCCGCCATAGAGGTTGGACGTAGCGCGAATCAGGGTAAAGAGCGGCCCGGTGGAAACATCGATTCTCGGTTTTTCAGCGGACGACGTTGCGACGAGCTTTCGCCCCGGCCGGGCTATCATGTAGTCCCCGGGTGTGCTGACCTTGCCCGCAACGCTCTCCACCATCAGGACATTCGCAGGCCCGCCGAGGACTTCCCTGCCCGTCTCCTTCGATTTCAAGCTCACCAGCGCGCCCGTGGCCGAGTCGACGCGCACCAGGTAATGCGTGGTCTCGAAGGTCTCGGCCGGAGGCACCGTTGTCGAGGCCGGGATCGCTCCCTTGGCGAGCGCCAGCGGCTGCACGCCGGCCGGTGGAAGGTCCGGACGGCAGATGGCCTCGCCGTTTTCAAGCATCTGACAGGGCGCACCGGCCGGACGCTTGCCCGCAGGCAGGCTCACGCGCACCGGATCGTCGCGCCTCCAGTTCAGCGGGTTGGCGAGAGTAATGCCGGAGCCTTTGCCGCCGAGTTTCGCCAGCGAGCGATCGAGCGATTCGCCGGCCTGCTTGTCCACGGAACCGAAACGGTCGAAGGCGTCCCAATGGTTCGGATCCTTGAAGACCATACCGCCGGCGGCGCCCCATAGCGTGTTGCGGTCCATGTTTAGGAGCATCTGCACCCACGAGTTGTAGAAGTCCTGCGACGGATATGCAGTCTTGCGCTTCAAACTGGCCGCCGTGGAGAACAATTCCGCGGCCGCCAGGAGTTGCTCGGAGTGGCGGTACGCCTGCTTCACCTGCGGCATGTTGATCCAGAATGCGTTCCAACTCTGGGCGGTGTCGCCGCTGTACTCCGCCAAAGTGGTCTTGCCGGACTTGATCTCGGCCCGCAGCGCGTCCACGTAATTGCTCGGAATGCTGAACCGGAAGTTGATGTCCGGATAGCGCGTCTTCCAGCCGGCGAGGAATTCGCTTGGGAAGGACTCCCGCAGGGGCGGGAGGCTGTAGTCCTGGGCGCCTGCCAGTGTCAGCACGCTGCTCGCGGAGGCGGAATACCTGCACTTCAGTTCCACCCGCTCGGCGACGTCGGCGTATTCCTTATCCGTAAACGGCTTCTCGGCAACGAAGATGGGGCGCATCTCGGCGTAGCGAATATCGGTCACGGTGAGCTGCTTGGTTCCGTCCGGCGCCACCCACCAGAACGCGTTCTTATTGGTCGGATTGTTGCGGCAGAAGAAGAGCGCGTCCATTCCCAGGCCCGCCACAACCTGCGGCAATTGACGGTGCGCTCCGACGATGTCGATCATCCAGCAGTGGCGCGGACTGAAGCCGAAGACCTGCTGATACCAGTCAAGCCCCAACACACCCATGCGCACCAGCGCCTCGCCGCCCGAAAGGCTGATGGTGGGCTCCACGAAGAAGCCGTTCGAAAACTCGACCCGTCCCTCCTTGATGCACCGCTTTAGTTCGGCCACGCGCTCCGGCGCGACCCTCATGAACGACATCATGTTCGGGACTTCCGAGAATGCGAAACGATACTCGGGGTCCTTGGCCACGCGGTCCAGGTGGGCCAGGTAGTTGTTCACCGTGTAGTTTAGTTCGGTGTCCATGTCGACCAGCCACCCTCCGATGGTGCCGTGGGTGTTCGGGACGGCGTAAACCGTGACCGGGCCCGCGGCGAGAGCCGCGGTAGCCAAGAAAAAAAGCAGGATCGCTGAACGGAGCTTCATAGGAACTAACATTGTATGGCACGATAATCACAACCGGATTAAGTTAAGCTATGCGTACCCAAAACAGACTCGCTGTCTCCATGTTTGCGGTGGCCATCTCGGCCTTCGCGCAAGTCAATGCCCCATCGAGCCAGGCGATCGCGGAAGTCGCCTCGGGAAAGCGCGCCACGGCCAACGCCGCGTGGTGGGGCTTCTCGAAGACTGACTCGACCGCCGCCCTGCAGGCCGCCAT
>JAJFUV010000294.1 GCA_021372245.1 Terriglobales bacterium | reverse complement strand
GACGTCATCGCCCGCGGCATCTTCACTTCGGTCCCGGATCTGGCTCGGAAACTGCGCCGTTATATCAATGCCTACTCCGCCCACGCGCGGCCCATTCAGTGGAAGTACTCAGATCCCACCCGCCGCATTCGTGCTAACGATTTCTCTGCGACAAGCCACTAGTTACGGCACGAGTGGCGATAAGAGGATACCTCGTTTCGGAGCCATTCGTCCAATTCCGTGGCACGGAAACGCCACAGATCACCGACCTGATGAGCAGGAACACGCCCTTGGCGCGCCATTTTCTGAAGAGTCTTGGGGTGAATCTGAAGCAGGGCGGCCGCTTGCTGGCTGTTTAGAGTTGGTTCGAAACCGGATACGTGAATCGCCTGTTGATCATTGCCTTTCATCGCTGATGCTGCGGATATGTGCCGCTCTGTTAGGCACACTCCGTTGTTCTCCTGCGGCGAGCGATTGGGGGTGGAAAACCGATGTTCGTTGGTGCTCTTGCGGCGACTGACGACAATGGCCCCGTGTGCTTGTCCGCTTGGCTTCAGGCTTGCTTTTGGCGACGCTGATGGCCGCCGTTTGCGTACTGAATCACATCACAACAGCGCTGGGAGTACTGTTGTGGGAATCTCATCATCCACTTGCCATCCACCACGGCCCAAGATTCCACTGGGCGTCGCGGCGTCAACTGGCTGTAGTAATTAGACCACGGAATTGAGATCTGTCAAACTCTGAAGCTGTCTGGGCCCTTACCCGGTCGGTGTGCGGGTGGGATAGCAGCACGAGCAGGAGGCAGAACGCTTGCCCATTAATTCACCCATCCGACGCACGAACGGGATCAGAAGCGCGAGCACCTCCCACACCAGAAAGGACCGCGTCTGCCCGCTATTCTCATACCGCAGATTCGTCGACTTCCTGATACAGGAGTACCCGAACCGGGTTAAGCGCCGACCCAGGGCCTTCAAACTCCGCGTGCTTTCGCTCCTCTGGTTGTACTTGCCGCCCCATCCCGGGCCAACCGGCCGGCCTCTGCAGGCTCGAATTACACGGGTTGTGGAAATGTACATCCAACAGGAAAAGGAGGTCAAGGGCGGGACACGTATAAAGGGAGACTGGTTATCCATCAGGCAGGAGTGCACCTCTGGCTTCGGGCGCATCATGTAGGGAATGCGGCGCCGCCTGGAACTGGATCGGTTCCACAACTCGGCCCATGCGAGACTGGCGTGCAAGAGACGGTCACGGCGGCGGGCGAATCGAAAGACCATCAGGGACAGTCGCGAGGACCAAGCTTCCAGGCGAAACTTGGGGCCTACTTCACGACAGTGATCCAGGCGCAAGCCACGTCACCGGTAATCTGTTCCGGGCCGGGAGGATCTGACCGTATCCGTAACGGTGTGCAATTTTCAAGGCGTGACGGTTCTTTCCATCGCATTTCGGCCAACTTCTCAAGATGTCAGCCGGCGGCCATGTGATCGGCGACCGCAAGGGCGTTTCCCGGTCCCTATACCCGCAGCACCCGCGCCTCAGGCCATACTGGCGGTTCGCGTTTCATACAGGGCAAGCGATCTGGCGACGCGTTCCCGACATTAGGCCGATCACCCAGAGGTGGTCGTCGCCCCGGTCTAGAGCATTTTTGATGTTACTATAAGGTAGCTCTGGTGGCTTCCGCGGGAAGTATGCCGCAAGCCTACGAAAACGATTTGCGTCGTAAGTTGCTGGCCGCACATGGCAGCGGCAAGGGGACGCTGGCCGAACTTGCGCAGTGGTTCGGCGTCAGCCTGGGTTGGGCCGAGAAGGTCTCTGGGCAGTATCGCCGCAGCGGGCGAGCCGAACGCGTCGAGCAGCGGCATGGGCCGGTGAGCCGCGTCG
>JAJFUV010000290.1 GCA_021372245.1 Terriglobales bacterium | reverse complement strand
TACGATTCGGCGGGAGGCCATGTCGCCGCCGCGTGCGGTACACCGCTGGTCAGCGTGTTCGCGGGTTTCCCCTGCGGGCGCATGTACGAGCGATGGCGGCCTTCCGGCAAGGGTCCGATACGGGTGGTGAGAGTGGATGAGCCGGATCCACAGAAGGTTCTGGCTGAGACGTTCGCCGCGCTGGAGTATATTACGGGGAAATCATGAACGATAAAGCGTTCAACGGGGCGCGCGTCCTGATCACCGGCGGTTTGGGTTTCATCGGCTCCAATCTCGCCCGCCGTTTGTTGGAAGCCGGCGCAGAGGTCGTGCTCCTGGACAGCATGGCGCCCGAGTACGGCGGCAATCTCTTCAACATCGACGGTATCGAATCGCGCGTCAAGGTGAACATTTCGGACGTGCGGGACCCGCACAGCATGCGCTACATGGTTCAGGGACACGATTACCTGTTCAACCTTGCGGGCCAGACCAGCCACCTCGATTCGATGCTCGATCCATTCACCGATCTGGACATCAACTGCACCGCGCAACTGTCGATTCTCGAAGCCTGCCGCAAGTACAATCCGGCGGTGCGGGTGGTCTTCGCCAGTACGCGCCAGATTTACGGAAAGCCGGATTACCTGCCGGTGGATGAGGCGCACCTTTTGCGACCGGTGGACGTGAACGGCATCAACAAGATGGCCGGGGAGTGGTATCACATCCTCTACAACAACGTTTTCGGAATTCACGGCTGCTCGCTGCGGCTTACGAACACTTACGGCCCGCGTATGCGTGTGCGCGACGCGCGCCAGACGTTTCTGGGTGTGTGGCTGCGGCTCGTAGTTGAAGGGCAGCCGTTCGAGGTTTGGGAAGGGCGGCAGCTTCGCGATTTCACTTATGTCGACGATGCCGTGGAAGCGCTGATGCTCGCGGCCCTGGACAAGAACTCCGCGGGGCGTGTCTTCAACGTGGGTGGCGATTCGGTGATCAGCCTGCTTGACCTGGCCAGGCTGCTGGTGGAGTTGAACGGGGGCGGGGAATTCGAGCAGAAGTCCTTCCCCGAAGATCGCAAGCACATCGACATTGGCGACTATTACGCCGACGACAACCTGATCCGTTCGGTACTGGGCTGGGCGCCGCGCGTGGCCTTGCGGGACGGGCTTGCGCGCACGCTGGCGTATTATCGCGAGTACCTGGAGCATTACGTTTAAGGTCGGGATGAAGCCGTGGCCCTGGACATTCCACAAAACAGCCCTTACGCGAACGTGCTTGCGCACAAAGCGGAGATCGAAGCCGCGATGGCGCGGGTCCTCGCGAGCGGTTGGTACATTCTCGGCGAGGAAGTAGCCGCCTTCGAGCGCGAGTTTGCCGCCTTCCTGGACGTGCCGCATGCCGTGGGAGTGGCGAGCGGCACCGATGCGATCCACATCGCGCTGCGCGGCCTTGGCATCGGGGCAGGGGACCTCGTCGCGACCGTGTCGCATACGGCCGTGGCTACCGTGGCCGCGATCGAATTGGCGGGTGCCGCGCCGCTTCTGGCCGACATCGATCCGGAAACCTACACAATGGATCCGGCGAGCCTTCAGAGCGTCATGGGCCCGAAAGTGAAGGCCATCATCCCGGTGCACCTCTACGGGCATCCCGCCGCGCTGGCTCCAATCCTCAAGATTGCCGAATCATACGGCGCCGCGGTGATCGAAGACTGCGCGCAGTCGCACGGCGCGAAGCTCGATGGGCGGGCGACCGGCACATGGGGGCGTGTGGGCGCGTTCAGCTTCTACCCAACCAAGAACCTGGGCGCGTTGGGCGACGGTGGCGCCGTAGTCACCAGCGACGCCGGATTGGCCGCGCGAATCCGCTCGTTGCGCGAATACGGCTGGCGGGAGCGCTATGTTTCGAGCGAGGCGGGCCTCAATTCTCGCCTGGACGAAATGCAGGCCGCCATCCTGCGCGTGAAGTTGCGGTACCTGGAACTTGAAAACGCGCGCCGTCGCGAGATTGCGTTATGGTACGGCGAGTTACTCGCCGACCTTCCGCTTACCCTGCCCACCGTCGCGGACGGAGCAACGCATGTGTTTCATCAATACGTGGTGCGAACCGTGCGCCGCGACGCGCTGCGCGAGCATCTGAAGCAGTCGAGCATCGGCGCCCTGATCCACTACCCGGTCCCGGTGCACTTGCAGCCGGCCTACCGGGACCGCGTGACGCGGGCCGATTCGCTTGCGGCTACCGAAGCTGCGGCGCGCGAGGTGCTCAGCTTGCCGATGTACCCCGAGTTGCGGCGAGACCAGGTCGAGCGCGTATGCGCGGCTGTGCGCGGATTCTTCACCGGCCGAGCAGCGCGTTGAAAAACAGCTTGAACGTCTGATAGCTCTGACCGCGGTATTGCGGGCGCATGCCGAACAGGATCACGTGGCCCGCGCCGTAAGGAACATCGGCGAGCGCCGTGTGTCCGGCCAGATGCCGCTCTCCTAACAACCACCCTGAGTCGAGTATCCCGGATTGCGGATAACGCACCACGCTCATCGAGTCCTCGACTTCCCACACCGGGCTCGAGCCCATCCAGATGGCGATCTCCTCCGGCAACCCCAGCGTGAGCGGATGCCAGGTCTTCAGTTTCACGCGGAGCAGCGAACCCGGGCAGTACAAGTCGCGGTTCGAGGTTCTCACCCGCCCTCCCTTCACCGGCACGCCTAACTGCTTGAAGGCGTACTCGGTTGCCTCGTTGAAGAACACCAGCGTGCCGCCGGAATGGAGAAACTCCTTCAGCGCGGCGGCCCCGTTCTCGGCCAGGCCGCCGCAGTATTCAGGAGGCATGGAAACCGCGCGGTAGCCTTCGGTTATGGACGTAGCGCTCTGGTCGGCGAACACGATTGCGTCGTAGGATTGGCGAAGACCGCCATGCTGGATCTCGCGATTGCCGAGGCTCGTGTAGGAGAAGCCGAACTGCTCGAGCACCCAACGCGTCCAGCCTTCATCGATGTTCGGAACGAAGCCCTTGTAAAGGCCTATACGCGGCCGCGCAATCTGCTTCACATTCCGGCCGCGCACGCCGCCAGTGTAGAAGTCGCCCGTGGACATGTCGCGGTACACCGCGCTCCCAGCGTTCCAGGCACGATTGATTCCGCGCCAGGCCTCCGTGTCTGGGGCGGCCAGCGATGGCGCTGCTGCGAAGCTCGCCGCTCGCGTCATCCGCGCCGCGAAAGGTTCCGCGATGGTGTCCACCTCGACACCCATGAGCAATGGCAAGGTGTGCGCTGTGACGTCATAAGGCCGCTTGGGCGGGCCGCCGGGGTATTGGCGCAGGTCGGGATAGCGCTGACGTTCGAGCAGCGCCTTCGCGTAAGCCCCGTAAGGTTGGGCGAGGCGAATCACATGGCTCGCCGCCGGGTAGTGCTTTCCGCCGGCGGTGAATGGCGCTTCGGCGCGGTCGATCTCCACCAGCCCGAACGAGAGTGTCTCCAGCAGCTTCCGCGTGGCACCCGGGTCGCGCTGCGTGGCGGGCACCACGAACGCGTAAGGCGTCTTGCGCGACACCGCGCGCTGGTGGATCCGGTAGAAGTTGCGCAAGAAGTCCTCGCGCCTGGCGGCGGCCTGGAACGCGACCGATTCCATGGCGATCAACTGGTAGTCCATGATGTCGCGCAGCCGCCATTGGCCGCCGGGCCACGGCTCCAGGTAGTTCCAGGAACTCTCGCGCGGATCGAGCTGCTCCGCCGCAATCTGGACGGGCGAGGCCAGGCGCGCGCTGGCGGATTCGCTGAGGATGCGCAAGCCGCCGTGGTAGGACTGATAGTGGCGGCCCGGCGTCCAGTAATCGAACAGCGCGTGAATCAGCACGCCGGGCTTGCCCGCGGCCGTAAGATCCGCCGCGATCCCGGTGCCCACCATGTTGCACTCCTGAGCAATGATCGGATCGATGTTCGGCTCGATAGGGTCGATCCATGGCGGAACGAACATGCGCGCGCCGCGCTGGCCCATCTGGTGCACGTCGTAAACGATCTGCGGAAGCCAGCGGTTGAACACCTGCTCGGCGACCAGGCGCGATTCAATCTGCGTGAACATGTACCAGTCGCGGTTGTTGTCGTGTCCGACGTACTTCTGGTAGAGTTCCGGCGGCGTAGTTCCTTCGAATTGCGTGCCGTAAGTCCTGCGATACCATCGGGTCACCAGGTCGACGCCGTCGGGATTCAGCGAGGGCACCAGGATTAGGATCACATTCGCGCGTATGGCGCGCAGCTTCGGCGTGTCTTGTGTGATCAGCCGGTATGCCCATTCGGTGGCGGTATGCGTCGAGGCAAGTTCATTCGAATGAATCGAGCACGTGATCGCCACCACCGCCTTGCTTCGGGCAATCAGTTGCTCCGCCGCGGCAGGCAAGGTGCGGCGCGGATCCGCCAGCTTCTTCTGGTTGGCCTGGTAGCGGTCCAGGTTCTTCAGCGTGGTTTCGTCGGAAATGAACGCGGCGATCAGCGGCCGGCCTCCGGTGGTTTGGCCCAGCGTATGCACCTTGATCCTGCCGCTCGACTTCTCAAGCTCCTGGAAATATGAGACTACCTTGTCCCAATCCAGAACAGTTCCGTCCCGCCCGATGGACTCACCGAAATGGGCGGCGGGTGTGGGAGGCGCGCCCCAGGCCAGATGCAGCGCAAAGATCGCGGCCAGCGCGAGCCGCATCCAACCACGCACGATTGTGAGTCTCACACTCTTATTATGGCTTGACGACGCTGCCATCCATGCCGCGCACTTCGGTCCAATGTGGCTGCCCCGGCAGCACCTGCATGGGGTACTTCCTGGCGATTTCCTCGTGAAGGTCGATGCCGAGACCGGGTAATCCGCTGCCGTACATGTAGCCGCCCTTGATCCGCGCGGCGCCCGGCATCATTTCGTGGACCTGTTCGGGGAAATGGTTCTCCTCCTGGATGCCGAAGCTCGAGATCGACATATCCACGTGGTAGCTGGCGAGCTGGTTGATGGGGTCGTTGTCGCCACCTTCCTGGAACGCCGTGCGCACCCCGAAGGCTTCGCACACCGCTGCCGTCTTCTTGGCCTGCGTGATGCCGCCAGTCTGCGAGACGCGGTTGCGCACGAAGTCGATGAGGCGTTCGGAAACCAGCGGCATGTACTCGAGCGGGCTGGTGAAGGTCTCGCCCATGGCCAGCGGAGTCGTGCAGACTTGCCGGATGTTGCGGAACCACGCGATCTGTTCCGGTGAAAGAGCATCTTCGAGGAAAAACAGATGGTACTGCTCCATGCGCTTGGCGAATTCGACGGCCTTGGTGGGTGAGATGCGCTCGTGCACGTCGTGCAACAGCTTCACATCCCAGCCGAGCTTCGCCCGCAAGTGGTCGAACAGTTTGGGCACCGCGTGCAGGTACGTGTCTTCGTCCATGGCGGCGCCTTGAAAACCGCCCGCGGGACGGCTACCCTGACCTGGCGGGATGAAGCCGCCGCCACCGTATCCGCCGAGTTGGGCGCGCACGTGGCGGTAGCCCTGTTCCATGAATTTGCGGATGTTGTCTTCCACTTGTTGCGCGTCCCGGCCGTCGGCATGCGCGTAACAGGGAACCGCCTCGCGCGCCTTGCCGCCGAGCAGCTCATAGACGGGCATCCCCGCGCGCTTGCCCTTGATGTCCCACAGCGCCATGTCGAGGCCGCTGAGCGCGTTGTTGTGGATGGTCGAGTTGCGCCAGTAACCTCGCACGTTGGTACTTTGCCAGAGATCCTCGATGCGATCGGGATCGCGCCCGATCCAGAACGGTCCGAAGTGCTTCTCGATGGCCGCCGCCACTGCCCACGCCATGTTCACGTTGCTCGCCGAGCCGAAGCCGTACAGCCCCGGTTCGCTGGTGAGCACTTTGACGAACACCCATTGGTAGCCGCGCCCGCCGCTGGTGGTGATCGCCTTCACATCGGTGATCTTCAGCGGCGCCAGACCGCGCGTCTTCTTCTCGTACTGCTCTTGGGCGGATAACGGGACCGCGGCGGAAGGCGCGGCCAGTGCTCCTCGGACAAAGCTGCGTCGGTTCATGCTTGCTCCCCTCGCCGATTATAGGCCAGACCTCGCGAGCAGCGGGAAAAGTAACTCCATCAGGATTGGCCCGATTCCTACCGCACCGATGCCGCCTTCCTGAAACCGCGGTTGCCCGAGACGCGTCGTAATCACAGCAAGACTCTGCCCCTTCAACTGGGAATGAGACTGGGAGGCGGAAGTGGATGGTACGCGCTAATGTTGTCTTGGCGCTAGCTCTGGGCGTCGGGGGCTTTCTTCGGGCCGCCGATGGGGATGTGGTGTTCCGCAGTGACGTGTCCCTGGTTCGCGTAGACGCCCAAGTTCTGGACCGCGGTAACCGGACCATAGCCGGCTTGCGCGCGGAGGACTTCGTCCTGCTGGACGAGGGGCTCGCGCGGCAGATCCGCAATTTCGCGCGGGAAGACATGCCGCTGGACGTCGCGTTGCTGCTGGACGTGAGCCGCAGCATGCGGCCGCACGTGGAGCGCATTACGTCGGCGTCGCGCCAGGCGATGTATGCGCTCGGCAAGGATGACCGGGTCGCCGTTCTGGTGTTCGACCGCTCGATGCGTGTGCGCCTGCCTTTCCGCAGCGATCGCCAAGCCGTGGAGCAAGAACTGGAGAGGATGCTCAGCGACGAAACTTTCGACGGGGATACGGATATCACGCGAGCTCTCGTGGACGCGGCCGGCTACGTGGGGCGGGCAGCACGCCGTGACGCGCGCAAAGCCATCGTCATCGTGACCGACGACCAGACCGAGTTCGAGCGTGACGAAAAACGGGTCTCACGCGCGTTGGTGAAAGCCGACGCGGTTCTGAGCGCACTGATCGCCCCTGACGCCATGCGCTCCCGCAGGGCGGGTATGGGAGGCGGAGACCCCGGCCGGCAGGGCGGCGGGCAATGGCCCGGGAACGGACCGACCATCGGCGGACCGTTGGGCGGCATCATTTTCGGGCGCCGGGGAGGCTATGGTGGCCGCCGACCTGGTACCGGCGGCCCGTACCCAGGCGGAATGGGACCACGGACCCGCTCCGCAGGGACATCGGAGATCGCGCGTGATTCCGGCGGCGACAGTATGCCGGTAGATGACGCCTCGGCGCTCGAAACCACGCTGTCCCGTCTTCGGCAGCGTTACGCATTGCATTTCCTGGCGCCCGAAGGCGCGCCTCCGGGCGAGGAACGCACGATCAATGTGGAACTCGCGGATGCGGCGCGACGCCGATATCCGGACGCCCAGGTGCGATTCCGGCGCTTCTATATAACGCCGCCGAAAACCGGAGGGGCCATGGTTGCGAGCGCGCAGCCGGCCGCGACCCAACCTGCTGCGGCATCTGAGACGGCTGTCTCAACCGCGGATCCGGTAATTATCGGACCGTGGTCCGGTTCGCGGCGCCCGGCCGTGGATGAGCCCAGCGGTCCGCGCGGTCCCAATCCGGTGCTGGTTGATGCGCCGGCCTCGACAAGCACCGCATCCCAACAGTCAACGAAACCTGCTGAGAACACGGCCCCCGCTCCAACTCAGGGCGGCTGGCGCCGGTTGAAGCCCGGCGAACAGCCGTAAGCAGACTCACAATGAGTACTGTGGGATCTTGATCGTCTCCCCGCCCTTCATTGCGGAGAGATGGGCGTAGTAGCCGGGTGCAGTCATATTCAGTGCATGAATCACATCGACTGCCGGCTTTCTGCCCCGAAGGATGGCGTCGATAAAGTCGTCACAGAGGTAGCCGTGGGAGCCGCCGTGTCCGCCCGGAGCAACACCCGGCGGCAGGGCATGCTTCTTCGTTTTCACGCCTTTGGCGATCGCCTCCTGAAATCGTTTCTTTCCCGCAGCGTCACCGACGAAGCCGGTGGACCTGCCGTTATGCCAGTCGTAGCCGGCGTACTCGCCGCGGAGCCGGCCCGCTTCCAGGTATTCGCCCTGAGAGCCGGAGATAATGATCCGGCACACTCCGCCCTCGCGGGTCCGGAACAATCCGACCTCCGAATTGAAGATGTTTCCGATCTTGTTGGGCTGCCGCTGGCTCGCATCGAAGGGCGCGGTTCCCAGGCAGCTTACGTCCACCAGACTACCGTGCGTTACGCCGGCGTAGTAAGCCGTTGCGTGGGTGGGATACCACATCGGCGCATGGTTCTTGCGCCAGTCTTTGTAGGAATCCAACGCCGGCGTACCCAGGCTATGTGGATGGCAATACTCTCCTTCGCTGTACACGATGCGGCCGAAAACATCCGCGGCATACAGCTTCTCCATGGCGTATAGATCGTCATGGAAGACGGAGGTCTCGAACATCGCATAGACAAGGCCCCGGTTCTTCTTGACGCACTCCAGCAGCCGTTCCGCATCCTCGATGTTGCCGTGGAAAGCGGGAACAGCCGTGCAGACGTGCTTGCCGTGATTGAGGACCTCGATGCAGTGTCTGGCGTGCGACGGAGCGTCCGTGGCCACGAAGATCGCTTCGATGCGGTCATCCTTCACCATCTCTTCGAGGGAAGGGTAAGTCTTGGAACAGTTCACGCGTTGAGCCAGCGCGGCGCAGCGGTCGGGGAACAGATCGCTGACGGCGACGACTTCGACGTTGGGGTGGTGCTGAAACTCGAACTCCGCCGAAAACCGGCAGACGCCATAGCCGACCAGGCCCACCCTTATCTTGCGGTCGCTGAATGGCTGCCACTGCTGCGTCTTGTCGACCTCCGTGCGCGTCTGGTCGAAACCCGGTATCACTTGGGCCATTCCGATGGTAGTTGCGGCGCTGCTCATGAAAGCGCGGCGGCTGCTGCCGGTTGACATGATTCGATCTCCTTGGTGCGGCACGGAACGGCCGCGCTAATTAAGTTCCAAGGTTATCATGTTGTCGCCCGCCCCACCCTCGCGGGGCGGGCGAGTGCCGCTAGAACCGAACCACGGCCGCCAGTTGGAAGTAGCGCTGGCTTTGCGGAGCGGTAGTGTACTGGCCGAACGCCGGATTGCTGACGTTGCGGTTCACGTCCTGGAACGAATGGAAGTTGAACAGGTTGTAGATCTCGCAGCGGAACTGGATGCCCACGCGTTCGGTGACGCGCGTGTCTTTGGTGAAGTTCCAGTCCATGTCGGTCTGGCCATTGGCGCGCAGGGAGTTGCGGCCCATGGTGCCGAAGTTGCCGAGCAGCGGCTGCGATAGGCCCAGGCTTTGCGCGTAGGTGGAAATCTGGCGGCCCGCGATGTCCGTAATCAAACCCTGCGGAGCGCCCGGGCTGCCGGCCGGCTGAGGATTGAAGTTGACCGGACCGGTTGCGTTCGGTCGCATGATCCCGCCGGTGATCAGGGTGGATATATTGGCCACGCCCATTCTCGCGCCGGAATCGAGCGAGATGGGGAATCCGGCGCGCCAGCTCGAAATGCCGGAGACACCCCAGCCACCGAAGATGCGGCGCAGCACGGGGTTCGATAGGTTCCTGCCCCATGGGATCTCGAACACGTGCGCCACCACGATGCGCTGCGGAACGTCGAATCCGCTCACGCCGCGGTTGTTGTTCAGGTTGGTCGGGTCCTGAATGTTGGCGCTGTCATTGGGAATGTTCGAAAGCCCGTCGGACACGTTGTCGATCGACTTGGCCGCGGTGTAGGCCGCCTGGAACGAGTAGCCGTTGCGGAACGAACGCGTGGCGACAACCTCCAGCGCGTGATAATTCGAGTCACCCGAGTTGTCGTAGTAGTTAACGACGTTGAAGCGCGGGTCCAGGCGCGTGCTGTACCGCGTGGACGAGCCGGCCATGTTGTTGTAGCTGGTCACGAACTCCGATCTGCGGACCAGTTCGTCGGCCAGGCCGGTTGCCGGGCTCGGACGCTGTGCATTGAAATTCAACTGCCGGGTGGTTTGCAGGTAGTTGCTCTTCGTGCCCACATACGATGCTTTCAGGACGATCCCCTGCGGCAGCTCGCGTTGGATACCGAAGTTCCACTGGTGCACCTGCGGATTCTTCAAGTTGGGATCGATGGCCGGGCTCACGTCGCCGTAGTTGAGGACATTTGTCACAATATGCCCCGCCTGCGCCGTGCCTTCCTGCTGCAGCGTCCCCGTTCCAGCGATCAGGCTGGCCCAACTGTTGTTGCCGGTGAAGTTCGCCGTGCCCGTCAGAGTCTTGGTCGCCACGAACGGCGGCAGGAAGCGCTGGTTCGTTACCGGATTCAGGTAGTTGAAATCCGAAACCAGTCCGTAGCCTCCACGAAACACCGTCTTGCCCTGGTGCGGATTCCAGGCGAAGCCGACGCGGGGCTGGAAGTAGTAATTGGTGGCGATGGAAGGCTCGCCCACCGAGAAGCAGCCGAACCGGCCTGTGCCGGCAATGCCCATGCTGTCTTTGCAACTGAAATCCAGATTCGACGTCAAGCCGTTCACTTCGGTCACCGGACCATAGGTCTCCATTCGAACGCCCAGGTTCAGCGTGAGGGTGGAGGTGACGCGGTAGTCGTCCTGCGCGAAGGCACTCTGGTTCCAGTTGCGGTTGCCGCGCTGCGTCGGCCCGAAGCGCTGGGTGATGGAGTAGGGTGTGCCGGAGGCGAAGTCGGCCCACGACAGGAACGTATAGACGCCGCGGGTTTGCGCTTCGAAGAAGCTGTTGCCCTGGTAACGGAAGAAATCGCCGCCAACCTTGATGCTGTGCGCGCCGCGGCTCCAGGTCAGCGTGTCGCCGTACTGGAAGGTGTTCTGCACGCGGCCCTGCGGTCCGCCTTCATAGGAACCGAAACGGTCCACCTGCCCGTTGGCGAAGACGATGCGTGGGCCGACCGGCACGGTCGAATCCACCACGAATATCGGCGAAGTGCGCCCGAATCCGGCGCGGAACTCGTTCACCACGGTGGGCGAGAAGATGTGCGTCTCGTTGATGTTCAGGCTGTGCACGGAGTTGGTTGAACTCAAGCCGAAGTTCGCGATGTTGGTTTGGATGAACGTGTTGTTGGAACTGCTGCTCGAGTTGGTGGCGTACCCGTAGCGCCCGTAAATAGAATCTTTGTCCGAAATCTGGTGGTCCAGGCGCACAGAATACTGGTACAGGTCTGCGGCGTTTGAGGCGTTCTGCTGCACCGTTCCGTAAGTGCCGCTATCGGTTGTCGCCACCGGAAGCTTGTACATATCGAGGATCTTCTTCGACGTCTGGTCCGTGACGGCGGCGAGCATCGAGGCCGTGGGCACCTGCGCCACGCGCGCGGCGCCCAGGCCGCGTCCATAGTAGCGCTCACCCGAGGCGAAGAAGTGGGTCTTGTTGCGGATGACCGGCCCGCCGATCACGCCTCCCCACTCGTTGATGCGCGACACGGTTGCTTGTCCGCTCTGATCGAACCAGTCCCGCGCGTTCAGGCGGCTGTTCTGCAGGTATTCGTAAAGCTCTCCGTGGAAGCTGTTGGTGCCGCTCTTGGTGATGTACTGCACCTGCGCGCCGGAATTACGCCCGAACTCCGCGCTAAACATGTTGGTGATGACCTTCACCTCGCGGATGGACGAGAAGTTCAACGGCGTGTTGTTGCTCGATCCGGTGCCGGCCGTGGAGATGTCGGTAGCGGTGATGTTGTCAATAGTGATGTTGTTGGCGCGCAAGCGATTGCCGTTGGCGATGAAGCTCCCACTGTTGAAGCCGCCGGGCGCCGGAATCACCCCCGGCATGATGGCGGCGAACAGGTTGGGATTCCGTCCCACGGGGATGTCGTGGACCTCCGTAGCGTCGAAGGCCTCCTGCATCTGTGCGCTTTGCGTGTCCAGCGGGCTGGCCGCGTCGGTGACGATCACCTGCTCAGTCACCTGTCCGATGTCGAGCCTGAGGTTCACCGACGTGATTTCCGCGCTGCGCACGGTGGCCGGAGCCGAGGTGCCGCGGAAACCTTGCGCTTCGACGGCCACCATGTACTGTCCGATCTTGAGCAGATTGAACCGGTAGCGCCCCTCGGTGTCGGTCGACACATTACGGGCTTCCCCGGTTTCCTGGTTTGTCAGCGACACGCGAGCGCTGGGTACCGCCGCTCCGGATGGGTCCGTCACGATGCCGCGTATATCACCGGTGGTCTGCGCGCTGAGCGGCGCAGCCAGGCACAGCAACAGAACGGGGAACATCACGCGAAAAGTCCTCATGCTATCTCTCCTTGGGACATGAATTGGGCGGCTCTTCCGACCCCCCGGCCAGAGTCCGCACACGTACCTTTGCCCTAGAATCGCGGCAATACGCTCCCGGCAACAAGCGAAAAGCCGCGCCATGGCCCCTTTGGCGAGCTTTGGCGTACCTTTGCGCGGCTCTTCCGGCGTCTATGAGGCTGGTTATACTGAACACCGGAGAGTGCCTCATGCTTTCGACCCTGGGAAGGCTGACGGTTGTGATCGCCCTCGCGGCAGGGTTTCTTGCCGCTCAAACGGCCTCCAAGCCGCTGGATAACGACGGCGTCATCAAACTGGTGCGCGCCGGCATGAGCGAAGAGGTGGTGGCTGCCGCGGTGAAGTCCGCGGGCGAGGTGCGCTTCGACACGTCTCCCGAAGGCCTGCTCGCTCTGAAGAAGGCTGGTGTGCCCGACCGCGTGCTGCTCGCCATCCTGGAGCGGCAGCGGACCGCCCCAGCCACCCCCGCTGCACCTGCCGTTACACCCCCAGTGGGGAAAGTGACGCTACTGGCCGGCGAAAAGGACGTGGAGCTAACGAGTTCTCAAGTGATGCTGGCCTATGCTCCCAAGGACGCCAGGTTCTCCGAAACGGTGAAGCAGGCAGGAACACGGCTGGACGCCGATGCCGATCCGGATAAGGGGCCTGTCGAAGGCTCGCGTCGCTCGGGCTTTGGACGGGTCCTCAGGAAGCTGCCGGTGACGATGACTGCCGGTGGAAGCGACGTGGTCCGCCCACCCTCGGCCGGCCCGGTTGACCCGCGCAACCTGCGCGTCCGCCAGTTCTTCTTCATCGAGGAACGGCCCGTTCCGGAGGTATCCGGCACCGTGATGCTGCGCATGCCGGCTGTGTACGGCGGCATCGACCTGGACGAGTACACGCCCGTACTCATGAAACTGACGGTTTGCGAAAAGGAGCAGGCGCGGCTCATCGAGACCCGCGACGTCGAGACGCGACAGGCCGCGCTCAATCCGGAACAGCGGGAGCCGGAAATGAAGATCCTCTCCGCCGTGCGCGCGGAGTTCCCGGTTGCCGGCCGGCGAGACGGCTCCGTGGTGTCCGTCACCACCGGGGATTTACAACCGGGTTTCTATGCGTTCCTGCTGCGCGATTCAACCGGCGACAGTTACGCTCCTTACGCCTTCGAATTCCGCTTGCGCTGAACGGACGGAGGAGGCCGTCTTCAGTCGAGCTGCTTCCAGGAGAAATTCATCTTCCAGTAGCTGGCGGCTTTGCCCTGGTTCTCGTAACTCTCCAGATGCAAGATGTACGAATGCCCCTTCGAGACTACGCCATAGTATCCCGGGCCGGGAGCGAAAACGTAATCTTTCCAGGACGCGGTCTCAGCGGGGGAGAACGAAGCGCGCGGCGTTGCCGCGAGTTCCTTAATCTTTTCCGCGCCGAGGTAAACGAAGGGTCCGGCGCGGCGCACTTGGTAATAGAAACGCACGTCGGCGCTCTTGTCGTCGCTCTTGACTGCGGTGCGATCTGCAAAGCGGAACCCTTCGAAGACTTTCAAAGAATAGGATCCACCGACAGGAGTAGCGGCTGGGGCTCCAAAGAGTGCCAATGCGAGTATGAGAGCGTGAATAAAGTTCATTCTTCGAGTATCGGACACCTCGCCTGACGGAGCGGGATGAACGGCCTTCGCGTCCCGGGTCCCTCGAACGGCTCAGGAAGCGGCGCGGTGGCACCCGGGACGCGCTGCAAAACAGGCCTTAGAAGTGCACACGGAACCCGAAACGGAGTTGCCGTTCGCCGGTGCCTTTTCCGGAATTTCCGCTGGCGCCGTTGGCGCCGACGGTGTAGTTGATGATCCCGAATTGCGATAGATCGGACACGTTCGTGTTGCCGTCCCATTGCAGACCCAGCGCGAAGTTCGGATGGTTGAACACGTTCAGCGCCTCGGCGCGGAACTGGAGGTGGACCCGTTCCTTAATATCGAAGGTACGGGAAAGGCTCAGATCGGTGTTGAAGAAAGCCGGCCCGCGGACGTTGTTTCTGCCCGCATTTCCGAATCGCTGGGTTTGGCCGGCCGGAATGTTCACTGGAGCAAAGGCCGTGGGATCGAACCAGGGTCGGCCCCGGCCAATCCCGCCCAAGATCTCAACGCTGGCCTTGACTTGGTCGGGGACTTGGCCGCTGCTGGCTGCATTCAGGTTGAGGCCGTTGTTCTGGGTGATGGTAATGGGCCAGCCGCTCATGGCGCTGAGAAGGCCGCTCAACTGCCAGCCTCCCAGCAGCTTGCTCGGTACCCCGCTGGTCGCCCAGCCATGGCCCTTCCCAAACGGAGCCTCCAGCACCCAGTAGCTCTGGAAATTGTGGGTACGGTCATATTGGGCGGGACCGCGGTTCAGGTTCGCCGCCGGCATCCATTGGATTCTGGGGTTCGTGTCATTGTCGGCGTAATTGATGGCCTTGGAGAAGGTGTAAACCACGCCGGCCTGCGACATGCTCCATCGCTTGGTTAGTTGAGTCTGCAAAGCATCGTAGGTCACTGTCTTATACGGCTCGATGATGTTGATGTCCGCGGTGAGCCCGAACTGCGGGTACAGGGCGCGCCCGGCGTTACCTGTGCCGGGGGCTCCGGCGTTCAAGGCGACATTTGCCATCTGCCCGGTCGCTCGCGTGCCGGCATAGCCCGCTTGCGCAACAAAGCCACTCGGTAGCTCGCGCTGGAGCATGAAGTTCCAGGACTGGATGTACTTGCGCATAGCGTGCTCGGGAACCGTGTTGGTTCCAGTGCCTCCCTGCAGCTTGATCGTGCCTTGTGTTAGGTCGACCGGTTGCCGGTAAAGCTCGGGCTGAAGACCCAGCCGCAAGGTGGTGACTGGAATGAAGGCATTTGTGACGCCGTTGAACGTAGGTTGGGGGATTTCCCAAGCGAAGTTGATAGGGAAGGCATCGCGGAAATTGATGAACGTCCGCGGATCCACCGACATGCCGTAGCCGGTGCGGATCACCGTCTTGTTGTTCAGGCGGTAGGCCAAGCCGATGCGCGGCACGAGTTGGCCCTTCCCGTTGTCCACGCCGGTATCCACCGCCGTACTACCGGCGCCGCCGATGTAGACCAGGCCGTCCGACGGGTCGAAGCGCGACACTCCGCCCCAGTCGCGCGTCGGGAAGGGGTAGTACTCCCAACGGACGCCGAGGTTCACGGTCAGCTTCCGCGTAGCCTGCCATTGGTCCTGCGCGTACCAGGCGATGATCGGGATGTGAATCGAATTGGGATCGCGCAATTGCTCCACCTTGCCGGCCCGGGAGGGCAGTCCCAGCAGGAAGGAAGCCCAACTGTTGAACCGGTTGGCCGGTGCTCCATTTTGCAGAGCAGTGGGATTGCCGTTGAAGTCGAAAGTGCCACGCGCCGTCTGGAACGTTCCTCCCTGGGGCTGGAAGTGGTTGATCTGCTGGTTCCAGTAGTCCAGGCCAAAGCGGAACGTATGGGTTCTCTTAATCCAGCTCAGGTTGGCGTTCGCCACGTACTGGTTATCCCGGAACAAGAACGGGCTTCCCGTGTTCGCGTTGCCGATGTTCGACCAGGTGCTGGCAAACTGGAAGGCGGGCATGCCGCTCTGCATCGTGCTGGACCCATTGGTGCCCGGGATTTTCAGCAGATCGAGCCCGTAATTGGTTCCCAGATCCGGACCCTGCGCACCCAGTTTCTGGCGGGTGTAGCCGAAGTTGGCGTCGAACAGAAGTGTGGGGCTGAAGGTGTAAGTCAAACCTGCACCGGCGATCTGTGTTCGTCCAAGCGCGTAGCCCAATTGCCCTCCCATGGAAGCGTCGCCGACGGCGTCGCCGAAGGCCGGGGGATCGTAGATGTTGTGCGGCGAGATGCTGTACCGTCCGAAGTAGGACAACTTCGCGCTGACAACATGATTCACCTTGATGTCCACGTTGTCGCGGTTGAAGGGGCTGGAGCCGGAAGTGACGAAGTTGTTCACGTATCCGGCGCTGGACAGAGTAGGTTGCGGAAGCCGCTTCATGAGTTCCACGGCCGCCGGATCGAATCTGGTTGAAGGGATCCGGTTATCCGCTAATGGCAGGCGCTTGGTAGGGTCGGTGGCGGAGTTCGGGTCGTAGATCGCCGTGCCGGTAGCCGCAAAGTTGCCGTCGCGTATGTCCTGCGGCGCCACGCTGAAGAAACGCGGTGGAGCCGTTGCCCGCCGGGTGGTCCGTTCCCAGTTCACGAAGAAGAACAGCTTGTTCCTCAGATCGAGTACCTTCGGAATGCGCAAGGGTCCGCCGAAGTTGAGGCCGAACTGGTTGATGATGTTCTTGGGATTCTGCGGGGTGGTCTGGAAGAAATTCCGGGCTTTGAACTTGCTGTCGATGTTGAAAATCCATGCCGTACCATGGAAATCGTTGGTGCCGCTCTTGATGGTCAGATTAACGGCCGCCCCGCCGGCCATCCCCTGCTCGGCATTGTAAGAATTGGTCACGATATTGACCGTTTCGATGGCCTCGGTGGACGGCACATAGGCGGTATTGGTCGGCAGCCAGGGATAGACGATGCTGGTGCCATCCAGCTTGGTATTGTTCTGGAGCCGCGAGACGCCATTGACATTTACCGAAATGGACCGCTGCGGGTTGCCGGCGTCGGAGTTTTGCTCGCCATACATGACCGCGCCCGGCACAATGGTCATCAAGCTCTGGTAGTTGCGGCCCATCGAACCACCCAATGTGAGGTTAGTGATCTGTCTGGAGGTTACGTTAACATTCACGTCGGAACGATCCGTCTGGAGCGCCTCCGCGCCGGCCGCCACGATGACGCTTTCTGTGACTTGCGCCACCTTGAGCGTGGCGTCAAATCGCCGGACGCGGTTAGCTTCGATGCTCAAGCCTTCGGATGTCACCGTGCCGAAGGCCCTCGCCTTTAACGTGACGTTGTACAACCCGGGTTGCAAGTCGGCGAACAGGTAAATGCCGTTTACATTCGTTGTGGTTTCTTTGATCACGCCGGTCCCGAGGTTGGTCACCTGAACAGTGGCGTCAGGGACACCGGCCTCGCTTGGATCGGTGATGGAGCCCGTTAGCGAACCGTACAGGACCTGCCCATAGGCCTCGCTAGGGCCTGATAGATGTGCGAACGCGCACAGTGCGACGCACAGGACGAACCCGGAGACCCGGCCGGCAGGCCGGCGCCGGGTTGTTGGTTTGAAGGGATTCTCTCGCATACGCCACTCCGTACTCTTCACGAAAGCATCCCGGCGGGGAGCCCACCCGTTTTTCGCCGGGAGTTCGGCTCAGAAGGGAAAGTGCCCAGTTAGGTTGTGCTCCAAAGGAATCAGAATTTCCTTTTTCACACCCCTGACAGCATCAATCTTACACCCGGCGGCGCCTGTCGAAACTGTTTTCTTCAACCAGCGTTTTATGAGCGAGCCCGGAGTCCCAGGCCGGGAGACCTTCTCATCCTGGCAGGTGCCTTTGGATGCGTAATTGTATGATTTTAAAGGAATTAGCGAGCGTACAGCGAATGTCCGTAGCGCCTGCTTACTGGCAGGACCAGGCTGTAGAGCGGCTAGCGCTCCACCGGCATTTCGTAAACGTAGATGGAATGCGTGCGGCGGTACACTTCCAGCTTATCCACGCGGATGGGCTTCCACCCACGCACCTGGAAATCGTGGCTCACCACGCGCGCACCGCGCTTCAGATACCTTTCCAGGTTGGGGCGGAGCTTATCGTTGGAGTGGGTCAGCAGATAGATGGTGACCACGTCGGCCGAGCTCAGATCCGTTTCCATCAGGTCGCCTTGAATGACCTTCACCTGGTCCTCCAGGTGATTGGCCTTGATTTCTTCGTTGGCGGCCTCCACCAGCTTGGGGGACAGTTCGATGCCCACGGCCTTGGCGCCGAACTTCTTCGCGGCTGTAATCAGTACGCGCCCATCGCCACAGCCGAGATCGAAGAGCGTCTCGCCGGGCTTGAGATTGGCCGCGGACAGCATCCTCTCGACGATAGGTTGCGGCGAGGGGACAAAGGGGGCCAGGCTCCGAACCTGTTCCATGTTGGAAGGCTGCGCGAAGCAGGTGAGGCCCCAAACGAGCATTGCCGGTAAGGCAAGCCATTGAATCCGCGTAATCATTGCGTTGGCGCGGCGCCGGCCGCGCTCTTCTCCTGTTTTGATTTTACGATGCGCGAGACCATTTCGGTCATAGCAAACCAAAGATCTTTGGGCCGGCTTATGGTGTACTCGTACCCCTTGAGGTACTTTACCGCATGTCCAATCGAATCGCGCCAGGGAGTACGCTGCGGTTCGAGGTTGTAGTTCATGTAGAAAACCGGGTAATTCACCCCGCCCAAATCCTTCAGGGCAGTTTCGGAGACGTTTTCGTCCAGCAGCGCCTTGGGTCCGGCAAAGATCAGCGCGTCGGTCGTTCCAGCGTCGCCAACCTCCCGCCGGATCAGATCCGTCAGGAACTGCGTGTCGCCGTGCTTCTCGCTCAGCCGGCGCAGGTCCACAGTGCCCAATTTCAAGCTTTCGAGCGCCTTTCCCAGGGCCGGAAAATCGATGCGCTCCGCGCTCTCCTGTCGGGAAACGACCTTTTGTTCCTGTAAGTTAAAGGCAATCACGGAGAACTTGCCGATGCGCGGCTCGCGTGCGATGCCGCGCAGGATCGAAATCAACGCCGCCGTATCGAGCGGCTGCAGGGTGGCCGAACGGGAGTTCTGCGGCGCGAAGTTGATGAGCACTTTCACGCTCAGCGGGGGGGCGTCCTGCGAGCGGCTCACCGGCGGCTCTTCCTTGAACGGTTCCACGTCGCTGCTCCGTATCTCCCCGGGGGCCAGCGCCACCTGAATAGTCCTCTCCTTGGGCGGCAGAACTGCTTCAGCGTCCCAATAATCCGAGCAGACCCTCTCGGCGCGATCCCTCATAAGCCAGTCAATGTGATAGACGCCTTCGCCGAGATCGAAGTTGCCTTGAAGATAGGCATCCCCTTTGGCGTTGTCCTCCATGGCCGGGACGCGGATGCGCTGGGAAAACATCAGGGGGGCGTCTTTGCGGCCTTCGTGCGTGATGCGGAAGACAATGGTCAGCAGGTCCTCCGCGCCGGCCAGTTCCCGCAGGGGAACGGTCACCTCATAGCCGGCGTGGAATTTCACGTCGAAGCCCAGGGTGGGCTTGACGGGGCTCACGGTGCACGGCAGATCGGTGCGCTTTTCACCCAACTCGAGCACCGCAGCGTCGGTGTTAATGATGCGGACCAAGCCGCCGGGCCCGCTGCCGTTCATCAACGATTGTGCTGCCAGCGGGTGCGTCCAGGCACACGTCCAAACGCACAGAAGCCCACCTCGGCAAATCCAGTGTAGAAGGACGTGGGAGCAGTTGTTCATCGCCTGTCCCAAATACCGCTCGCGCCCATTATAGCGCAGCTTCCCGCGCGGGAACCCCATCTTAACCACAGAAGTTACACTCTTGAGCCGAGGCCGCCCGCAATATGGTAGAGTTCATGAAAGTATGGCATCTCGCAGCGTCAATAAAGTCATTCTCCTTGGCAACCTCGGCCGGGACGCCGAGACCAAGTTCACGGCCAGCGGCGTGGCTTGTACGACCTTTTCGGTCGCCACCGGCTACCGCTGGAAGGATCAGCAGACCGGCGAGTGGAAAGAGGACACCGATTGGCACAACGTGGTCCTCTGGCGCCAGGAGAACCTGGCCAACTACCTGACCAAGGGCAAGCAGGTTTATGTCGAAGGCCGCCTGAAAACACGCAGTTACGACGACAAGGATGGCAAGAAGGTCTACCGCACGGAAGTGGTAGCCGACGATGTGCTGCTTCTTGGCGGCCGCGGTGAAGGCGTGCCGGAGGAAGCCCGAGGCCCGGTCTCCATGCCGCGCAATGCGCAGCGCCGCCCATCCGCACCGGCGCCTGCGTCAGCCGAGGAATCGCCGTTCGAACCCGGCATCACCGACGACGACGTGCCGTTCTAGGCACAGGTCGCGGCTCTGAAGCTTCGTGGTTGCAGCGAAGCGTGTATATGCAACTATCCGCCGTATCAGCTTTATCTTGACGGCGGGTGCCCAAGTCGTCATACCATATCCCGAAGGGACAGCTATGTTCAAACACATATCCGTTGTACTCCTCTTGGCACTCGGAGGTGCGTCGCTCAGGGCCGATCTGAGCTACGACCAAACCGCGAAGATCACAGGCGGCGCAATGATGGGCATGATGCGCTTCGCAGGAGCGTTCTCCAAGCAGGCCCGCGAGCCGATTGCCTCGCACGTCTACCTGAAGGGCGACCGGATGGCGAGCGTAACCGCCGACACGGCCCAGATCACGGACCTGGCGAACGAAACGATCACGAGTATCGACTTCAAGAAGAAGACCTACTCCGTGGTTACGTTTGCCGATATGGCGAAGGCCATGGCGGCGCTCGGTCAGAATCTGAAGGACGAATCGAAAGCCGAAGTCAACATGAAGGTGGACGTGAAGGCCACCGGACAGACGCGCGAAATCTCGGGCTTCGCAACTCGCGAGATGCTTATGTCGATGGAGATTGAAACCACCGATCCCAAGTCCGGCAACAAGTCCACCATACTCACCACTTCCAACATGTGGATTGCGAAGGACGTGGGCGGCTACGAGCAGGTGAAGGCTTTCTACCAAAGGATGGCCCAGAAGATGAACTGGGTTCCGGGAGCCAACCTCGGGCCGATGGCTGGAGGCAATGCCAGCATGATGAAGGGAATGGCGGCGGCTGCAAAGGAAACGGCCAAACTGGACGGCGCACCGCTTCTGCAGGTTGTGCGCATGTCCATGAAGGGCATGGGCGGGCCGGACGAAGCTGGTTCCGGGCAGCAGGCGCAGCCGACTGAACAGCGTCCGGCTCCCGAGGCCAAACAGCAGGAAGAAGCCCCGTCGATCGGCAGCGTGCTCGGTGGCCGGCTAGGCCGGTTAGGTGGATTTGGCCGCCGCAAGAAGCCGCAACAGGAGGAGCAGCAACAACCGGCTCAACAGCCCGCGCAGCAGCAGGCTCCTCAGCAACAGCAGCAGGCCGCTGGTTCGGCTCAGGGCGTGTTGATGGAAACCACCATCGAGATGACCGGCTTCTCAACCGCCGGTGTGGACAGCTCCCGCTTCGACGTACCGGCAGGCTTCAAGCAGGTTGAGAGTGAGATGTTGAAGAGAATGAACAAGTAGTAAGAAGGGAAAGGAATTGGGGACGCCACCGTTTGGGGGCGTCCCCGGTAAACTCTATTCGGAATCTCTGGGGCGCTTCTTGCGATTCCGCTTGCGGGCCAGTGCCGCCTTGGTGCGCTTCTTCTCGCCCGGCTTGAGGTAATAGGAGTGACGCTTGATCTCCTTAATGATGTCCTCTTGCTGGACCTTGCGCTTGAACCGGCGAAGGGCGCTTTCCAAGCTCTCGCCATCCTGCAGTGTTACTTCCGCCAAACTTGGGTCACCCCCTTTCCGGCTTGAATGATTGCAGCCTAAGACCCTTTCATCGTAACACGATGAAACCTCGTTCCGCGCTCTGTGCCAAAATGGTGGAGAACACCAGCAGTTCCCCAAGTGTCAAGGAGAAATCATGAGTGAAATCGTAAGTGTGATTGGACGCGAAATTCTGGACTCGCGCGGCAACCCAACGGTGGAAGCCGATGTTTGGCTGTCCGACGGAAGCATGGGCCGTGCGGCGGTTCCTTCCGGCGCTTCGACCGGCGAGCACGAGGCAGTGGAGCTTCGCGACGGCGATAAGTCGAGATATCTGGGCAAGGGCGTACTGAAGGCGGTCGCCAACATCAACAGCGAAATCGCCCCCGCCATCCTGGAGATGGAAGCCAGCAGCCAGATCGAAGTGGACCGCAAGATGATCGCGCTTGATGGCACTCCGAACAAGGGCCGTCTGGGCGCCAACGCCATCCTGGCCGTGTCCATGGCCACCGCGCGCGCGGCCGCCGAGAGCGAAGGCACGCCGCTGTACCGCTACCTGGGCGGAGTCGCTGCCGTCACGCTGCCGGTTCCCATGATGAACATCCTCAACGGAGGCGCGCATGCCGACAATTGCGTGGACCCGCAGGAGTTCATGGTCGCACCGTTCGGCGCACCGTGCTTTGCCGAATCGCTCCGCATGGGCGCGGAAGTGTTCCACAACCTGAAGTCCGTCCTTAAGAAGCGCGGCTATTCGACCGCCGTGGGCGACGAGGGCGGTTTCGCGCCGAACCTGAAGTCCAACGAAGAAGCGCTGGAAACGATTCTGGAAGCCATCACCAAGGCAGGCTACAAGCCGGGTGAGCAGATCGGCATCATGCTTGATCCCGCCGCCAGCGAATTCTACGACGCCGACAAGAAGAAGTACATCTTCAAGAAGTCGGACAAGAGCGAACGCACCAGCGAACAGATGGTCGAATTCTGGGCCAACTGGGTGCGCCAGTATCCCATCCTCTCGATCGAAGACGGCATGGCCGAGGACGATTGGAGCGGCTGGAAGCTGCTGACCGACACGCTGGGCAAGAAGATCCAGTTGGTGGGCGACGACCTGTTCGTCACCAATACCGAGCGGCTGGTACAGGGCATCGAGAAGGGCGTTGCCAATTCGATCCTGATCAAGGTGAACCAGATCGGCTCGCTGACCGAGACTCTGGAAGCCATGGCCATGGCCGCGGGCGCCAACTATACCGCCGTCGTGTCGCATCGCTCAGGTGAGACGGAAGACGCCTTCATCGCCGACCTCGTGGTGGCCACCAACGCCGGCCAGATCAAGACCGGTTCGGCCAGCCGCACCGACCGCATCGCCAAGTACAACCAGTTGCTCCGCATCGAAGAGGAACTCGGCTCGACGGCCAAGTTCGCGGGCAGGAAGGCTTACAAGCAATGAAGAAAGTAGTTCTGCTGCGTCACGGCGAAAGCACGTGGAACAAGGAGAACCGCTTCACTGGATGGACCGACGTCGATCTGTCGGAGAAGGGGCTTGGCGAAGCCCACGAGGCGGGCCAGGTGCTCAAGCGTGAAGGCTACGTCTTCGATGTGGCTTATACGTCGGTCCTGAAGCGCGCCATCCGCACGCTGTGGACGGCGCTGGATGAACTGGACCTGATGTGGATTCCGGTGCACCATAGCTGGCGCCTGAACGAGCGCCACTACGGCGCGCTGCAGGGGCTGAATAAGAGCGAGACGGCCGAGAAGTTCGGCGAAGCGCAGGTGAAAGTCTGGAGGCGCAGTTACGACACGCCGCCACCCGTGCTCGAAAAGACGGACCCGCGCTATCCCGGCTCCGATCCGCGCTACCAGAACCTGACCGAGCAGGAACTGCCGCTCACCGAGTGCCTGAAGGACACGGTGGCGCGCTTCCTGCCCTACTGGCACGAGACCATCGCGCCGGCCATCCGTTCCGGCCAGCGCGTCATCATCGCAGCGCACGGCAATAGCCTGCGCGCGCTGGTGATGTACCTGGACAACATCAGCGAAAAGGACATTGTCGAGTTGAACATCCCCACCGGGATGCCGCTGGTCTACGAACTTGATGACGACCTGAAGCCGATCAAGCACTACTATCTGGGCGATCCCGAGAAGGTGAAGGCGGCCATGGCAGCCGTCGCCGCCCAGGGAAAGAAGAAGCAGTGAAACTACTCGCACTGCTGTGGGCGGCGGCCTTGGCTGCCGCCCAGCCTTCGGTTCAGGTAATCAAACCGGCGCCGAAGACAGTAGTGCGAGGTTATTTTTCGGCCGGCGTCGCGCCGGTCGTCCGCGTTCGTTCGGGCGATACGGTCGCTATCGAATCGGCCATGATCGCCGATCCTGCCATGATGCGGGAAGGTGGAATTCCGGACGCGGCAATCCGCGATTCCGACCGCGCCATCCACCGCGAGGTGAAGAACGAAGGGCCCGGTCCGCATGTTCTCACTGGCCCGGTCTATGTAGAAGGGGCCGAGCCCGGCGACACGCTTGAGGTGCGGATCAAAGCCGTGGATCTGGCTTTCGATTACGCTATCATCATCATCTGTCCGGGATGCGGCATGCTGCCGGACGATTTCCCTTACTGGCGTGTAAAGAGCTACCCGCTGGACCGGCGCACGATGACGACGCGTTTCCCCGGCGGCATTACAGTGCCGTTGATGCCGTTCTTTGGTGTGATGGGCGTGGCGCCGCCGCCGGTTTCGGGACGGATCAGTACTGCCCCGCCGTGGATCCACGGCGGCAACATGGATAACAAGGACCTGGTGGCCGGGACTACGGTCTATTTTCCCGTTCACACTCGCGGCGCGCTGTTTTCGGTGGGGGACGCTCACGCGGCTCAGGCCGATGGCGAAGTGAACGTCGCTGCGCTGGAAACCGCGCTCACCGGCACGTTCCAGTTCTTCGTGTGTAAGGGAAAGCCGCTACGCTGGCCGCGCGCGGAAACGCCCACGCATTATATGACCATGGGTTTCCACGAGAATCTGGAGGAAGCCGGCCGTATCGCCCTGCGTGAGATGCTGGATTTCCTGGTCGCCGAGAAAGGCCTTACTCGGGACGACGCCTACCTGCTCGCCGGGTCCGCGGTGGACCTTCGCGTGACGCAGGTGGTGGACGGCAAGAAGGGCATTCACGCCACCGTGGCGAAGTCGATCTTCGGGAAACATTGAACCTGAATGCCCGATTCGCAGTATTCTAAATCGTGAAGCGCGAGCCCATGCCACTTGAGATTCAGCACCGCGAAATCGACGGCGGGATCGTCGTCATCACCGTAGCCGGCCGCATCATGCTGGGCGATGAAAGTACGCGCATCGAATCACTGGTTGCGGAATTGCTCGCGCAGGGGCACCGCAAAATCGTGTTCGATCTTGCCGGTGTCACGCACATCGACTCGACCGGCATCGGCCGCTTCATCGCCAGCCTGAACAAAGTGTTTCAGGCCGGAGGCAAGATGCACATGGCCGCCGCCACCGGCGCGGTCCGCGACAGCTTCCACGTGACCCGCCTGGACACCGTGTTCAAGTTCTTCCCGGACCTAGAATCCGCCTGCGCCGCGCTGCGCTGAGGGCGGATCCTCGTTAGCGGACCGGTATCAGGACGGGGCGGCTAATGCGACTGACTGGCGGCCGCAGAAATAGCGTCTCGTCCTCGATCGTGGGCAAACCGACCTGTACCTGCACGTCCCCTGCGGCAACGGATTCGGGAACGCGCGCGTTGATCTGGTAGAGGCCGAACGTTCCCGGCGTGAGGCCTGAAAACAGCACTTCGGCGGTCTGGCCGCCGATCCACACCGTTGGCGCGAGCGTCGTCCACGACAGCGGCGTGAGCGGGACCACTTCTCCGCTTTTCACCGGGGGCGTGGTCGTGCCGAGTCCGGTCAGGTAGATGGTGATCACCTCGCCGCGCTCAGCCGGCGCCGAAGCCGTCACCAGGCGGTAGTCCAGGCCGTGCTGTATGGCGCCGTGGGCCCCGTCGTACGTGAAGATGGCGGGCGCGGTGAGGAGACTCTTCAAACCCCGCACCGATGCCACCGCATCGCCCTGCGCGACCTCTACAGATGACAGCGGCGGCGCGATGTCGAACGGTACCTGGAAGTTGATCTGTCCGGACGTGACGACATAGAGCGGCGCGGACACGCCGTCGACCTTGACGCTCACGTTATCCGTTCGTGCAAGATCGCCGACGAACGCCGATGCGGCGCCTCCAGGAAGCGGCAGGCCCGTGGAGAAATTCGCGGCGTTGGTGATGGATTGCCGGGTGAACATCGGAGGCCGCGAACCGGGGCCGAGCTTGAGCAGAAATGCGTGGCCGTCGGTGGAGGAAAAACTCGTAGTAGGTGGCACGAGGGCGCCCCGGCCGCCGACGTAAATGTTCGACTGCGCATCCACTGCCAGCGCCAGGCCGGACTTCTTGCCGGTCCCGCTCAGGTACGTGGAAACAGCCAACCCGGAACCGTTCTCATTGAAGGCCGCCAGGAATGCTTCCGGACAGGTGTACTCACCATAAGGGTTCGACCCGGACGGGGTGTAGTAGTAGCAACTGCCGCCGTAGTAGGAAGGCTGAATCGCCACCCAGACGGGCAGTTCGCCGGAAGTCTCTCCGGTGACGAAGGCCCACCCGTTGCGAGCCACGGCAATGCTCGCGACCGAGGCCGAATCTCCGTAGTAAGTAGAGTAACTCAAGGCGGCTCCGGAGGGACTCAACTTACTCACGAAGGCGGACGAGGCTCCGGGGCGAGTGGTGACGAAAGCGCCGGATGTGACCGGGAAGTCGGCGGATTTGGTGCTCCCGGCGACGTAGCTCGCGCCGCTCGAATCGACGGCGATGGCGTTCACCGAGTCGGGCGCGGAGCCGCCGAGCAGCGTGGAGAAGACCAGGCGTCCGCCCGTCAGGTCCAGTTTGGCCACGAAGCCGTCGGAGTTTTCACTGCCGGCGGTGCCGGATATGAGCGGCTGCAGGGCCCCGTCCGTGGTGGGGAAGTCGGCGGATGTCGTGGTTCCGGCCAGGTACGCGAAACCGGCCGCATCCACGGTCATGGCGTGAATCTCCGTCAACTGCGATCCGCCCAGATAAGTGGAATACAAGAGTGTGTTGGCGGTGGGGTCGAACTTGGTAACGAACCCCGTGCCCAGGGCGGTCGAAGCGTTCTTGCGCGTTTGCTGCAAGGCACCCGGTGTGGTCGGGTATTCCGAAGAATAGGTGGTGCCAGCGACGAAAATGTTGCCGCTCGTGTCGAGCGCGATTGCCGTGGGGATCCCGGACAACGTGCGTGTGAACAGAAGAGATCCCGACGCGTCGTACTTAGCCAGGAAGGCGTCGCCGTGCGTGACGTGCGTGGCCCCGGCCACGATCAGGTTACCGGAGGCGTCTACCGTCATGGCATTGACGCCGCACTGGTCCCAGTTGGCGAGCCAGGCGAAATCGCTGCCGTCCGGTTTGAGCTTGCCGACAAAGCCCCTGGCGTGCGGGGCTGGTATCGTGGGTGGCTCAATTGTGCTCGAGGGGAATGCCTTCGAATAAGTTCTGCCGGCCACGTAGACGTTGCCGCCGGCGTCTACAGCTACGCCAGTGACCGCGTCCGAACGATATCCGCCGAGGATTTCCGAGCCATCAAAGGCAGTATTACCCCAACGATGCGCGTACTTGACGCGCGTCCCGACCCAGGTGTCTCCCTGGGCCATCAGCGATGCAAATGAAGACAATAGCAATACAAACGCACAGCGAATCACGGCGCCTCCAATGAAATGTGTGCTTATACCGCACACTATATTGTTACCAATCCGGAGCGATTTATGGGGATGGAGGAGGGACTGGCGGTCGGCATGGGTGCCGCGTCACAATCTACCTATGAAGAGGCTGGCATTCATCGCGATCGGTCTGATGTTCGCCGCTGGCACGGGGCTTCGGGCCCAGTTCCCCATGCGCCTGAACAACCTCGTGACGGAATTGCTGCGCGTGGAAACGGTTCACGCGTCGCAGGGCGCGTCCTACCGTTTCCAGAACCCGCGTTCGGGCTGGGTGTTTCTCTCACTCCGGGCGGACGCGCGCGACGGCGAGAGAGTGGAGCTGAATCACGACGGCGGGACGTGGCTGGAGATCACGCCGCGGCAGGGGCCGATAGTCGAAACCATGCGCCTGCTCCCTGAAGGCACGCACGAGGTCCGGGTGCGCGCCACGGGTGTGAAGACGTGCGGCCCACTGATCATCCGGGCGATGCCCGAGACGCACTTTGTGCGCTATCCGCAGGAACCACACTTCCCGGAACTGGGCAAGTTCAGCTGGGACTGGCTGAAGAAGAATGTCCTTTCGAGCGTCAACACGGTGGCCGGAGCGGCGGGGCCGAACATCAACGCTGAAATCGACGAGTGGACGCGCAGCGGACGCAAATTCATCTCCTACGGCAGCCTCCCGCACGACAAGGACTTGACCGGCCCGCGCGCTTTCGAATACTGGCACAACAATGTGGGCTTCCAGGATCCGCGCCTGGCGGGGCTGCTCGCGGACGAGTTCAGCGGGCGGCAGAAGCCGCTGTATCCGGCTTGGATCGAGGGCATGAAGATGCTCGGCGACAAGATGAAAGGCTCCGGCAAGGCCTTTTACGCTTACACGGGTGGGCCTGGAATGCACAGCCGGCCAGAGAGCCGCGAACTTGTGCGCACGGTGATCGCTTCCGACTTCTACATGGCCTGGGAGCGCTACCACCATGAGATGCCCACCGAGGAGCAGGGCCGCCAGTACATGGACCGAATCCTGGGCGGCGAGATCGTCAAGTGGCGAGCCGCGTTCCCGGGACTGCTGCGTCACCTGGTTATGGTGCTGGGCATCTTCATGAGCGGTCCGGAACTGAACGTGCAGCCCGACGTGAATTACAAGGTCTGGATGGACATGCAGATGCAGTACCTCGCCACGCACCCACAATTCGACGGCTTGTTCGGCGTGCACTGGTGGTACTCGGGCGGCGCGACCGAGGAAATCCTTCGCTGGGAAAGCGCGCTCTACCGCCACTATTGCATCAACGGCGCCACGGGTCTGCTGAGCACTCGCTACGGCTGGACCTACGCGCTTGATCACATCGCCAACCCGGACTTTCTGGACGAACTGAAAGGCTGGACGGCGGAACCAGCCGCGCCGGACAGCCTCAAGACGGGCTATCTGGAGCGTTACGCGTGCGCCCAGGGCCGCTACTGGCAGCGCGGCATGGAACCGGACGAGCCCAGCGGCAACGCCTACCTGTGGATGCGACGCCAGGCCGGCCGCCCCAACAAAGTTTCGCAGAAGGTGAGGAAGTTGGTGCCCGGCAGGCTCTACTCGGTCGAGATGATCACGGCGGACTACCAGGACATCAGGAACGGACGATCCGTGAAGCAACAGCACGCCGTCTCGCTTGAGATCGAGGGCGCGCAAAAGGTAGAGCAAGGAAGTTACCGTTCGATTCCCGTGAGCAGTAGCTATTCGCATGCGCAGCTCCCCTTCAAGAATGGCCCCGCGTGGTTCAACCACCACCGCCTGATGTTCCGTGCTACCCAGCCAGAAGCGCGGCTGATCATTTCGGATTGGGCCAAGGAGAAGGCGCCAGGCGGCCCCGCAGGGCAGGAGCTGATGTTCAACTACGTTCAGTTGGAACCCTATTTCGAGAGGACAGGTGAATGAGGATGCGCGGTAGAGGGAGAGTATGTTTCACACTGATCGCCGCCGGGGTACTCGCCGCGGCGAGTTGGGCGCAAGCGCCGAAATCCGAATGGCCGAAGAACATTCAATTGGTGCTGGACCAGACCAAACCGCTGAAGCACAGCCGAGGCGGCAGGCTTCCGCTCTATCTATGGCCGGCCATCGGAGCGGGCAAGCTGGATGACGCGCAGGCGCTGAAACTGGTGCGGCTGCTCGATGAGCGCGGCGTGGGCCTGATTTCGAACTGGAACCAGGGCTCGCTCGATGCCTGCCTCACCGAGACACTGCCGGTGGCACGAGCGCAAAAGAAAGCCGGCGTACCACTCAACATCCACGCCAGCTCGCTGCTCTCCAGTTTCTTCGACGGCTCGGAGGCGACGGCGCACATCGACGACAAGGGCAAGCCGTTCTTCGACAAAACGTTCGGAAATGCGAAGATGGGCTGCCCGTTCCGGCTGGAGCACCGCATTCCGGTTATACGGGATCGCGTGCGCAAGTTCGCCGCTGCGTATGCGAAAGCGGGCCTGCCGGTGGGCTTCATCTTTACGGATTGGGAAATCGACGGACCGCTCGAATGGAACCACGCGCAAGCCGCCTCCCAGCGCTGCGTGGTGTGCCGGAAGCACCTGCCCCAGGTGGACGATTTCCTCGCCTACCAGCACGAGATTCGCCGGCTACGCAGCATGGTGCAACGGAAAGCTTACGCCGAGCCCGTGCTGGAGCATCATCCCGGAGCGCTGGTGGGCAATTACGCCATGTACCCCCACAACGGCTGGCGCTATTGGTACGACTACTTCGAGAAGTACATCCCCGGCCAGCCCGCCCTGCGCGACCAGCGCGCGCTTTACCGCCACTGGGCCAACGACTTCGAGGACACCGGATACACGTTCGCCATGCCGGTGGTGTACCCCTGGTCCTGGACGTGGAACTGGTACGACTTCGAGCCGGGCGACTACCGCTGGTTCTACAACGGCCTGCTGGTGGCTTCGAACGCGGGCCGGCATACGCCCGCGAACGTTCCCATCATCGCGTTCGTGCACTGGCACACGGTGGACGTCGGTTTGAGCGAGCGAGAGGGGGAAGCGCCGGCCGGTGCGCAGCCGGCGCGGCAGATGAGCGAGAGCACCTACCAGGAACTGCTCTGGCACATGCTTCTGCGGGGTACTGACACGTTCTTCCTGTGGTGCACGGAGAAGGAGAACGCCAAAGAGATCCAACTGCTCCATCCGGTGTGGGCAGCCGCGCAGGCCTACGGCGAATTCCTCGAAAAGGGCGTCCCGATCACGTTCGAGGTCCCATCGAAACCAGGAACCGTGGTGTCCGGATTGAGGCTAGGTCGCCGCGTCCTGGTGCGCCGTACGGACTTCGCGGGAGATAAGGGACCCGTCACCATCGAGGTGGCCGGCCGCAACCTGCAGGTGCCCGCTTTACCCGGCCAATGCCAGATTCTGACGCTGGGGGAGTAGGGCGGACGCGAACCGCCGCGCCGTGTCTATCGTGCCTCTGTGGCGACCAGGACTGGGCGGCGGATACCGATCGGCTTCGAGGGTAACGGCTTCACTGTTGTCGCCGTGCTGGGCACGGGGTGATTCGCCCAGGGGACAGGATACCTGCGCAGGCAGGTCGGGCACTCGTAGTAGCCGTTGATCGGCCAGCGGGGCGCGGGATGCATCAGCTTGCACCAAGTCTCCTGTAAATCTGACAAGAACGAATTCATGGATTCACTCCTTCTGACCGCCGGTCGTGGAATATTGGTTCATTTCACTTTCGGTGCGTACGATCTCGGCCAGTAAGTCCTTCATGAGCGGCGACCGGGCGATGAACTTCACTCCGCGCTGGTGCATCAGCGTCAGAAGGTACTTGCCGGTGAGATCGACGAAATCGGTATCTGTCAGGTCGACGACGATATCTCTTCGTGGTACTCCGGCGGAGTGCGAACGCCAACAATGCTCCAACTCGGTGACCCAGATTCCCTTGAGCTTCCCTTCAAGCTTCAAGTGGATCGCCGTTCCACGATCATCGACGGATATTCTCAGCATTGTCTGTCGATTCTCCACTTCCTGATAGTGCATGGCGGGTGCCATTCGGGCCGGCACGACAGATTGAGCTATCTAATTGAAAACACGCGGGCGAGCGAAGGCTGAACCTAACTGGTCTGCAAGTGCCAATGCTGGCATGTTGGCGGATGCCAACCGGCTGGCAGGAATCAGGCTACTGAGGACGAGAGATGCCCAACTTCTTCATCCGGAACTGGAGTGTTGAACGCTTCAGCCCGAGCTTCGCCGCGGCGCCGTTTGGACCCGATAGAACCCAATCGGTCTCCTCCAGTACCCGGAGAATATGCAGGCGTTCGGCCTCTTCGAGGGTGCCGCTGAGATGCAAAGCCTGCTGTTCCGACGTCCGCAGCACTTCCAGCGGGACATTCAGAACAGGGCCAGGAGACATGATCACGGCTCGTTCTATCAGGTTCTGCAGTTCGCGTATGTTGCCCGGCCAGGGATACCGGACCAAGTGCTCCATCGCCTCGGAAGGGATCGTATTGACCTGCTTTCCCATCCGCGTTGCATACTGTTCCGCGAAGTAGCTGACCAGGAGAGGGATATCCTCAACGCGCTCCCTGAGGGGCGGAACCACGACGGGGAAGACATTCAGCCGGTAGTAGAGGTCGGCGCGGAATTGCCGGTCGTCAACCATCCGAAGCAGGTCTCTATTGGTCGCGGCCACCAACCGCACATCGACGCGTATCGTTCTGGAACTCCCCAAACGTTCAAACTCCCGCTCCTGCAACACGCGCAACAGCTTCGGCTGCAACTCCAAAGGAATATCGCCAACCTCATCGAGGAACAAGGTCCCGCGATGAGCCGTCTCGAAGCGGCCGATGCGCTGCTCGATCGCGCCCGTGAATGCGCCTCTTTCGTGCCCGAATAACTCGCTCTCCAGCAGGCCTGTGGGAATGGCCGCGCAGTTCACTTTCGCAAAGGTGTACTGATGGCGCGAACTGAGGTTGTGAATGGCTCTCGCGATGAGTTCCTTGCCGGTGCCGGTTTCTCCGCAGATGAGCACGGTCGAATCCGAGGGAGCGACCGTCTCCACTTCGCGGAGCACCGCCCGGAGTGCGGCGCTGCGGCCGACGATTTCCTCGAAAAAGTAGTTGGTGCGGATCTCTTCCTTGAGATACAGTTTCTCTTCCGCCAGGCGGGCGTTGAGTTCCTCAATGCGCTTGTACGCTGCCGCATTGTCCAGCGCGATGGCGATCTGGCCCGCCACCTGAACCAGGAGCTCTACCTCCTCCTGCGTCGTTTCCTCCCGGCGGCTCACCACGTTGAGGGTGCCGAGGACGCGCTCACCACAAATCAGCGGCACTGCACAGGCAGATCGAAATCCATGCTGAGTCAGGGAGCGCATCATCGAGTAAGGCGAAGCTGCGAGTTCCTCGCCCGTCATCACGACCGGCCTACGGCTCAGGTACGCCTCGCCGGATGGGGTGCCCTCAATCGGAACCAGAGGATCCGCCTCTGACAGCTCATACGAGCCCTCGAGATCAAGCACCTGCCTGCGAAGCTGTTTGCTTTCGGGATCCCACAGGGTCAGACTGGCGAAATCCACGTTCAGCGTTTCCCGAAGGGCCCCGGAGATCGCCTCGAACAGCGGTCGCGTTTCGAGTCGAGCGACGATGGCATTGTTCACCTGAAGCAGCAGACGCAGTTGGTCCCGGTCGCGGGCCAACTCTTCCCTCAGCGCCGTGGCAGCTTCGAAGTTAAGGGCGTTCTCGACGGCGACGGCCACTTGCCGGGCCACCTGACACAGGAAGACGATATCCTCACCGCTGTAGGCGTTCTTGTTGGGCGATCCGAAGGTCAGACTGCCGATCCTCCGCCTTTCGGTAATGAGCGGCAAGATGCAGTAACTTCGGATGCCACTGTGCCGAAGCATCTCGATGAGGACCGGATATCCGGTTTCCAGTTCGAGGTCGGGGAAATAGAACGGCTGTCCGGTCTCCAGGACGATCGAGGTCGGAGATTGCTCGGCTGGGAACTCATAACCGTCCGGGATGTCGTAGGGTGACGACGACTCCAGGATGTGCAGCTTGCTGACTCGCCGTTCGGGGTCGTGGAGTACTAAGCCCAAGCCTGTGAATGAGACAAGCCTCGCCAGAGAGGGCGATAAAGCATGCAGCAAAGCGGGCAGGGACTCGTGGGAGGCAATCGACTCCGAAACTTCGAGCAGCGCATCTTGGCGAGTACGCGGAGAATCGGTGATCATCGTCAAACCCTTCCGGCACAGAACCGGTGAATCGTCTTCTGAAGTATAGCCCGAGATTTCTGCCAGCGTGCTGGCAAGTGCCAACATGCTAGCACCTGTTTCGCCCTACTCGCACCCGAAGAGCGGAAATCTAGTCGAACGCGATAGCGTCCCGCCTGGAGATTTCCGAAAATCCAGGTAGCCTGCGCGATATACTTGATGCCAAAGCGGTCCCAGGAGGGCGAAGGGTATGGCGCAGATTGTCGTTATCCACGACACCCGGCTGGACGGCGAGCCGCCGAGAGGCGACAGCATCACCATCGTTTCAGTGAACGGGCATACCAGGTTGAGCACGCTGGTTCAACGTATCAACGACATCAGTTTTCAGTACGGATCGGAGATCCGGCTGCGCATCATGTGCCACGGCTATGAGGTGGACGGGCATGGCGGTTACGGCCTGCAACTCTGCCAGGACGATCTGAAGCTGACGACCGTGCGGCAGTTGCGGCCGTGGAGCGGGAATCTCTCCTACGGCATCACCATTTACTCTTGCGCGGCCGCGGATGTGGCGCCCGGCAGAACCGGTCTGGACGGCGACGGGCGCATGCTCTGCTCGGAAATAGCGCGCATTACCGCCACGGGTGTGCGTGCCGCCGACGCCACGC
>JAJFUV010000284.1 GCA_021372245.1 Terriglobales bacterium | reverse complement strand
ATTCACCAGCGAGGACATCGTCCTGCTGTGCAATAGATCCGGGTGGGGAGCGGCCAGGAACGACTCGGCTGCCGCATGCTCCAACCGGACGTGATTCTCGATTTCGAGCAGCAGGGCTTCGATGGGCACCTGCGTGCGCATTAGCGTTGGAACAATCTTGGGGTTGCCGAAGAACCGAGTTGGCGGGTCCGGCACCGCATCCGCTAGCGCCGGCCGAGCCGGTGGCTTCACCTCTTCGCGCGGCTGTGCGGCGTTGAACGCCGCGGCGGCCACGGCCAGTCCGAACAGGCTCAAACAAACACCCATCAGCAACATTTCCATGGGAGACTCTCCTTCCAGGCATCCCGTAAGCAAGTTCTCCGCCATCCTGCTCGATCTTGCTAACCGTTTGAAAATGTTCAGCGGGCACGAATCCCCGTCCCGCGGGGACTGTCAGAACGTCAGTCCAGCACCTGACGGACTGGCAGACATTGACCCTCGATCCCGTCTGTGACATCATTCGCCCAGGGGGGCTGAGTGCTGAAGGGGCGCTTCGCCAGCACAACCGCCGGGCTTGCCGTGGGCGTCACAGCGGCCGCCGTGCTCGCCTGCGCAGGCGGGGCTTGGCTTTACTCCCGCCAGCACATGGCGTCGCTGCTTGAGACGGCCCGGCGCACCGCGACCGCGGAAGGCGACCTGATCCGCGTCGCACTCGAGCACCAGATGGTCGAGAACGACCGCACGTTGATCGCGCGAATGATCGAGAGTTTCCGCAGGCAAGCCGGCGTGGATCGCCTCATGCTACTTGACCGCTATGGGAGGCAGCGATATCCGAGTTCCCTGGCCGAGCAGGATAACGAACTAAGGATCGACTCTCCCACTTGCCAGGCATGCCACCGTCATCCGGCCGAGCAAAGGGAATCGAGCCGTATCATTGAGACGGCCGGAGGGTCGGTGCTGCGCACCGTGGTGCCGATCCGCAACCGGCCAGAGTGCCACAAGTGCCACGACCCCAATCACAAGATCAACGGCATATTGATCCTTGACTACAACGCAGGCGAACTGCACGCCGCGATGAACCGGGACCTGCGTTGGCTGGTCGCCGGAACCGGCCTGATCACTCTGCTGCTAGTTGGCGCTATCGCGATCGTGATCCGGCTGGCGGTTCTGCGCCGGTTGCAGCGTTTCGAGACGACTGCGCGTCAGATTGCAGCCGGGGACTTGGGCCGCCGGGTTCCGTCAGCGGGTTCGGACACCATTTCATGGCTTGCGCGCGAATTCAACACCATGGCGGATGCTGTGACCGGCCTCGTAGGCGAGGTCCGCACGGAGCGCGAGCGGCTTGAAACCGTGATCAATAGCATTGATGACGGCATCGTCGTCCTTGACCCGGACCGTCAGATAATTGCTGCCAACGATGCATTCCTGCTTCGCGCCCGGCACGTTCGCGAAGAGGTCCTGGGTTGTGCCTGCTCCAACGTGATGTCCGGCGGCTGTAACTTGAATGAGTGTCCCACTCTCGCCTGCTTGAAATCGGGCGAGCGCCAAGTCCGGATCTGCGAACGGCGAAAGCCGGACGGGTCCGTGGCCTGGGAAGAGATCCACGCATCTCCTGTCCGCGACGCCTCCGGCAAATTACTCCTGGTTGTGGAGGTGTGGCGCGACATCTCGGAGAGGCTGGCGGCTGAAGCCCATTTGGCCGACTCGCACCGGCTGGCCTCTTTGGGAACGCTGGCCTCCGGTTTTTCGCACGAGCTGAATACGCCGCTGGCCACCGTCCTCACGTGCATCGAGGGAATCCTGCGCGATCTGTCTCAGGATTCGAATATCGAGCCCGACGCCGGCCGCATTCGTGAAAGCGCGTCGGTCGCGCGCGAACAGATCCTTCGATGTCGCGGCATAACGCAGCATTTCCTGCGGATCTCGCGCGGCCAGCGCACTCAGGGCGACATCCTCGACATGGAGACTACCGTCACTTCCGTCGCGCGGCTGATCGAGCCCACTGCTCGCGCCAACGCTGTCAGGATCGATGTTCGTCCAATCGCTCCGGGGCTGCACGTTCGCGCCGACGAAGCGGAACTCCAACAGGCCCTCATTAACCTGCTGCTTAACGCAATTCAGGCCTGCAAAGCCGGGGGCAAGGTGCTGGTGGAAGTGGAACCCAACGACGCCGTCCACTTGCGGATCAGCGACGATGGATGCGGCATCCCGGCCGACGTCCGCAAGCGTATTTTCGAACCCTTCTTCAGCACACGGCAGGGGGGAACCGGGCTTGGGTTGTTCCTGTCCATCAATTTCGTGCGGCGCTGGGGAGGCGACATCCACGTGGAAAGCGCACCCGGGAGGGGGTCCTGTTTTGAAGTCACCCTTCCCATGGCGGCCAAGGCGGCGAATCTGGGAGTCACTCCATGAATGTCAGCGCGCGTATTCTTCTCGTCGATGACGACGCAGCGTTCCGTCACGTGATGGCTTCCGAGCTATCTCGGCTTGGGCATGAGGTCATCTCCGCCGCCACTGGAGAAGAAGCAATCCGCCTCAGCGCCGAGTTCGAACCGGAAGTGATTCTGCTGGACCTCCGCCTTCCGGGAATGGATGGGCTTGAGACGCTCACAGCCATTCGGGAGCGCAATCCGTCCATCGAGATCATCATGTTGACGGGGCACGGCTCCATCGACACCGCCATCGAGTCGATCCGCATGGGCGCTTTCGATTACGTCGTTAAGCCCTGCCCGCTGGATGAATTGCAGGTGCGTATCCAGCGCGCGCTCGAGCGGCGGTCTTTACGGCAGAGGGCTAACCTGCTGGAACGGGGGCTGACACCGCCCGATCTCGCCGGTTCTTTTGTCGGCGAGAGCCCTGAGTTCAAGCGGCTTCTGGAACTGATCGATCGCGTCGCTCCGAGCGACTCGACCGTGCTGATAGGTGGCGAGACCGGCTCGGGCAAGGAACGAGCGGCGAAGCTGATTCACGCACGAAGCCCACGCAAGGACAAACCGTTTGTCATCGTCGACTGCGCCGTGTTACAGGAGAGCATTCTTCAGAGCGAGTTGTTCGGACACGAGCGCGGTGCGTTCACGGGCGCCGAGCGATCCAAGCCTGGCTTGTTCGAGGTGGCGCACGGTGGAACGATCTTCCTTGACGAGATCGGCGAAGTCAGTCCCGCCACCCAGACCAAGCTGCTGCGCGTGCTCGACACCTCGTCGTTCCGGCGTGTGGGGGGGACCGCCGAGGTGCGTGTGGACGTGCGCGTGCTGGCATCCACCAACCGCGACCTCGGAGCGATGCTGCGGCAGGGGCAGTTTCGCGAAGATCTGTATTACCGCATGAGCACCATAACCCTGGAGATTCCGCCGCTGCGGAACCGAGGATCCGATATCGTGCTGTTGGCCAGACATTTCGTTGCCGTGTTGAACGAACGTTTCGGATCTTCCAAGCGGATCGGCGATGCAGCGCTCGCGGTGTGCCAGACTCACAGTTGGCCAGGCAACGTGCGCGAACTGTTGCACGCCGTAGAGAGTGCCATGGTGGTATGCGAAGGTCCCGAAATCCTGCCCGGGCACTTGCCGCAGAGTGTCCGGAGTACTCGCTTCGTCGAACAACCCGAACCGACGAGCCAAAGCGACCACATGCTCACGCTGAACGAGATGGAAAGCGCCTACATCCGGAAGGCACTGGAAATTTCCAACGGTCACCGCGGCAATGCCGCCCGGATCCTGGGAATGAGCGAGCGAACCCTGTATCGGAAACTCCACGAATTGGGGCTCGTTGCAGAGAACACATAGTCAGCTCACGTATCCTCGCTCTTGAAACCCCGCTACCGGGCCAGGAGTGTGTACACGAACCCCGCCAGCGCCGCGCCGCCGATCACCCAGAGCGTGTCCAGGCGCGTGAGGGCCAGGACAGCGAAACTCACTATCGCAATCGCCATGTGCGCCGGGGTGCGCGTAGCGTCCCCCGCGAGTCCTGAAATGATCGAGATGATCAAACCCGACGCGGCCACCGTGGCGGCCTGTATGGCGCTCTTGACACGCGGTTTGTCCGCGCGCGCACCCAGGTAGCGCAACATCGGAATGATAAGGAATGCCGGCGTGATCAGCGCCAAAGTGGCCGCGCAAGCCCCCGGCACGCCGCCCACGAAGTACCCCACGCTCACGATCCACAGCCCGATGGGCCCCGGTCCGATGCGCCCGGTGGCGACCGCGGTGTTGAGCTGATGGTCCGTCAGAACCTTGTGGTTGACCACCAGGTCGGCGCGCACCATGGGCAGCGGCGCCAGTCCGCTGAAGGACGTCATGGTGGCCTTCAACAACAGCAGATACAACAGCACCAGGCTCATGCGACCTCCGGCGTGCGCCAGAACGCGCCTACCAGCGCAGCCAGCGCCAGAATCTCGATGGGCGTGCGCCCGGCGAACATCGCCAACGCGGTGGATGCCGCCACCAGCACCAGCGTGCGCAGTGTCATGCCGCGCTTCACATGCGGGCGTATCAATTGCCATGCACCCGCCGCCATCATGCCGACGGCCGACGCGATGATGCCGTCGATGGCGCCCATGGCGAGCGGGTAGTGCTGCATCACGCCATATTCATAAGTGAGCCACACCACCAGCGCCGCGCTGGGCAAGGTGCTCGCGAGCACGGCCAGGATCGCCCCCCACCACCCGGCCACCTGCCACGCCGCGCCCGCGCAGAAAGCCAGCATGTTCGTGCCCGGCGTGATGCGCGCCAGGCTATAGATAAGCCCGTACTGTTCCCGCGTGATCCAGCCGCGCCGTTCCAGCAACTCCCGCTGGAGCGCCGCCATAGTGGGATCGCCGCCGCCGAACGTGAGATTGCAGATGCGTAGGTACAGCGCGCTTACCTTCGCCAAGCCTACTCGCTTCGGCATGTTCAATCAGTATTCCACGCTTACCAGAAACAGGCCACGCGCGGGCGCCGTGGGTCCGGCCTTAACCGTAATGCCGGGTTGGAGGAATGCGCGGACCCCCTCGGCGTCCAGGTTTCCCTTTCCCGCTTCCAGCAGGGTGCCCACCAGGTTCCGCACCATGTGCTTCAGGAAACCACTTCCGCGCACGCGGTAGATCAGGCGATCGCCCTCCACCCAGGCTCGCGAATCGAAGACCGTGCGCACCTTGCTCAGGCCCAGGGCGTCCTTGTCGTCGGAGGCGGCGAAGGATGTGAAGTCGTGCTCGCCCGCGAAAACGCCCGCGCAGCTTATCAACGCCTCCACGTCCATTGGATAGGGATAGTGGTGCACGTACAGCCGTTCGAACGGCGGGCAGACCTCCGCGCGCCAGATGCGGTACTCGTAGGTTTTCGCGCGCGTGTCGTGGCGCGGATGAAACTCCGGGGCCGCTTCCTCCGCCGCGATGATCCGTATGGCGGGGGGCAGCAGGCGGTTCATGGCTTTGCGCAGGTTGTAGAGCGGGATGGGGTTGTCGATGGTGAACGCCGCGGTCTGCGCCAGCGCGTGAACGCCCGCGTCGGTACGCCCGGAGCCCGCCACGTCCACGTGCTTCTCCTCAATCTCGGAAATCACCGCCTGCACCGTGCCCTGGATGGTCTCCAGACCGGGCTGCACCTGCCAGCCGTGGAAGCCGGTCCCGTCGTAAGAGAGCGTGATCTTGATGCGCCGCGCCACGGGATTCGCTACCGCGTGCCGTGCTTCGCCTGCCTCGGCCGGATGTAGTACTGGTAGGCAAGCGCACCGGTGGCCAGGGTCAGGATCGCCGCCAGCGACACTTTCGGCTCCAGCATCATGCCGTAGATGGTCATCCACACGCCCAGCAGCACGAACGCCGCCGGCAGCAGCGGGAACAGGAAGCTCACCACGGGGAGTTTCTGCCAGTCCGCGCGGCGCCGGAACACGAACAGCGATGCCACCGAAAGCACCGCCGTGGTGTTGAGCGTGAATCCAATGTAGACCACCAGGGCGGGGAACGGCGTCAGCGTCATCAGGATGGTGCAGACGCCCTGGCACAGGATGGCCGCCACCGGCGTGTGCCAGCGCGGGTCCACTTTCGCGGCGATGGGGAAAAACGCGCCGTTCTTGGCCATGGCGTAGTAGACGCGCGGACCGATGGTCACCATGGCGCTCACCGTCGACACAAGCGCCAGCGCCATCAGCGCGCTGAACAGGCCCGCCACGCCCGGGCCGAACAGCTTCGACGCCGCCACCGCGCCCACCGCGATCACGCCTTTCATCTCCTCGAGCGGCGCGGCGTAGATAAACATCAGGTTCAACCCCACGTAGAGCGTGGCCACCAGCGCCGTCCCGCACGCCAGCGCGAGGGGCAGCGTGCGCTCGGGCTTCTTCAGTTCCTCGGCCACATAAGTGGCCGCGTTCCATCCGCTGTAGCTCACATAGATCCAGAACAGGCTGATGGCGAACTGCGCCAGCAGCGGCGTCGCCGAGGTGCGCACGGCCGGCATGGAGAAGTGCTCCACGTCGCCCGCGCCGAACAGGAAGCCCGCCACGATGAAGCCTATGATGACCGTCACCTTCAGCGACGTGAGCACGTTCTGTACCCGTGCCGCGCGGCGCACGCCGAAGCAGTTCAGGATGGTGAACACCGCCACCAGCAGAGAGGCGGCGATCTGCGCGCCGCCCAGCTTGACTGCGAATGCGCCGGAGCCGAGGGTGTACGGGGCGTTCTCCTGCTTCAGCATCGGGAAGAAATGGCCCAGGTAATCCGAGAACGCCAGCGCCGCCGCCGCGATGGGCGCGGAGAAGCCGGCGAAGAACGAGACCCATCCGCTGACGAAGCCCCAGGTGGGCCCGTAGGCACGGGTCATATAAACATATTCGCCGCCGGAACTCGGGAAGTTTACGCCCAGCTCGGAGTAACAGAACGCGCCAGCCAGAGCGAACGCCGCGCCGACCAACCAGATGCCGAGAACGAGCTTGGGATCGCCGAGTTGCCCGGCAAGAAAACCGCTGGTGGTGAAGATGCCCGTGCCCACCATATTGGAGACGACGAGCGCCGTAGCGCTGCCGATGCCGAGCTGGCGAAGCAGTTCGGCGGAACCTGTAGCGGTGGATGGTTTCGGCACTGTGCTTATTCTACAGCCTTGGGGAGGGGGAGGGACTGGCATCCGCGTGCAGAATGGGAGGATCACGGGAGGAGCGGAGGGACGGTCTCCGAGAGTCCAGGCTGTCCTCGGGAATCCAGGGAGTCCTGGAAGTCCCGCAAGTTGGATATTCTGATTACATGCAAAAAGACTGGGAGCTGCGATTCGCAAATCGGTCTGCGATAAGTGGGCTTAATCGGACAGTAGTGTTGGTAGCTGGCAGTTATTGGTTGTTGACCATCGTAGCGTTCCTGGTTCTGCAATACTCCGGTTTCGATATGACAAGCACCGGGGCCATTCCAATGGTTGCACTAACGCTGCCGTCGAGTGCCTTGATGATCATGGGGCGCCCTTCGCTTCCTCCCGATCCAGCACGGCCTTATCACGACCCGCTCGTTTCTTCCTTCGGAACATTTGTCCTCTTGCCACTAATCTGCGGCGGATTGAACGCCTCCGCCCTCTACTGGGTTGTCAGTGTCGTCCAACGTCGGCGTCGCGGCAAAATGTCAGGTCCTGAGTAATCCTGTGGAAACCAGACACGGCCGAGACCGTTTGGGTTCGTTCTCAGGGTGTACGTTGGAAAAATGAAGTTTCTGCTCGCCCTTATCCTGGCAGGCTCGCTGCTGGCGCAGGAGACCATCCTGTTGCGACCAGGGGCGAAGCCGGACCCTTCGGCGCCAACGGAGCAGGCCGACCCTGATCCGAAAGGAGGCCCCACTGCTCGGGCTCTCAGCAAAGTGAGCCAGCCCACTCTGACGATCTACCGGGCTCCCAAGGATAAGGCGGACGGAACCGCAATCATCGTTTGTCCCGGCGGCGGCTACCGCCAACTTATGATCGACCGCGAGGGCCACTACGTGGCTCGGTGGTTGAACACCATCGGCGTCACGGCGGTTGTCCTGAAGTATCGCCTGCCATTGTCCGGCGCCTCGATTCCCGAAACGGCGTTGCGTCCCGCAATGGGCGATGTCCGCGAAGCAGCCGCCTTTATCCGTGTGGCTTTGGAGGATGCCCAGGAGGCTGTCCGGGTGGTGCGAGCGAACGCCGCTCGCTGGAATATCAAGCCGGACGCCGTCGGCATGATGGGTTTCTCGGCCGGCGGCAACCTGACCGCCATGACGGGGATGCTGGCTCCTGCCGAGGCCCGGCCCAACCTCCTGGCCGTGATGTACGCTCCCTTCCCTCGGAATCTGGAAGTGCCCGCCACAACGCCGCCGGTCTTTCTGGCAGCTGCCGAGGACGATCCGCGTTTGTCGCCCACAGACCACACTTTACGTTTCTACATGGCGCTGAAGCAGGCACACGTGCCCGCGGAGATGCACATTTACGCCAGCGGCGGACATGGGTTCGCGCTGCTGAAGACGCCCGCTACGGCAACTCGTTGGCCGGAGACCTTCGCCACCTGGTTGGCCGCCCTTCGGAAGAAGTGAGGCGAACCGGGTACGCCTCAGTCCGCCTTCTGGATCCAATCCAGGCCGAAGCGGGCGCAGCGGATGGTGTCGTAGGGATTCCGTTCTCCCGCTTCGTAGAGCAGGCCGATGGAGCCGTCCTTCAGCGCGGCGAGCGAAGAGTAGGCCGCCGGACCTTCGTGCACCTGCTTTGAGGCTTGCCAGGCGCGGCCTCCGTCGCGGCTCAATCGGACGGTCAGCGATGTGCGCGTGAGCGCCGCCGGGTTGGAGAACACGAGCCAGTCGGGGTGCTTGGGGCAGGTGATGAGCGAGCCCTGGCATTCCGGCTCCACCAGCGCCTCGTCCAGCGCAAATGGCGACCACGTGACGCCGCCGTCTGTACTGCGCGAGACTGCGCGGCGTTTGCCGATCTTGTGGCCGCGCATGTTCATCACCAGCGACCCGCCGGCCAGCTCCGCTACCGCGCTTTCGTTGGTTCCCGGGCCCGTAGAACTGCTTATGCGCCAGGTCTCGCCGCGGTCGTCGCTGTAAATGACGTGCGAATGATGCGTGCGCGCCGCGTATTCGTTGTGGTCGCAGGGAATCACCAACCGCCCCGTGCGCAACTGAATCCCGTTGCCGGGGCCGGTGGCGTACCAGGTCCATTCGGGGAGCTTGGCTTCGCCGGTGATCTCGCGCGACCGCGACCAGGTGTGCCCGTCGTCGTCGCTCGTGCTGATCCACACGGTGCGCGTGCCGCCGGGTTCCCGTTCCGCGATCTGGTTCTCTTTCATGTTGCCCGGATTGCCGGTCAGCAGCAGCAGGATGCGGCCGGTCGTGCGCTCCACCACCGGGCAGGGATTGCCGATGGTGTCGGGCCCGTGGTCGGCCACCACCGCCATGGGCGACCAGGTGCGGCCCTTGTCGCGGCTCCGGCGCAGCACGATGTCGATGTCGCCCGTGTCGCTGCGCGAATTCCGCCGCCCTTCGCAGAAGGCCAGCAGCGTCCCTTTCTTCGTCTGGATAAGCGCCGGGATACGGTACGTATGGTAGCCGCCTTCCCCGGAGCGAAATACTTCCGTCTTCTCGATCCTGGGCGTGCGGGCCTCCAAGCAACTCGCGGCAGCCAGCGTCAGGAACGTTCTCCTCGTCTGCATCTATTCGACTCCGCTTTCTTCTGTCCGGTACAGCGTGGTTCGCGCGTGCACGCCTATCTCGGCGCTTTCGGTTGTTCCCGTTCGCTCCCGTGAAACTGAAGCGTGACGTCCACGATGCGCTCTTCTTCGTTTACCTTGAGAACTGACTTCGTTTTGCCGAGATTGTCGAAGATGCCGTCCTCACGAATCCGCGAGAGGAAGTAGTCGGGATAGCCGGCGTCGAAGGGCCCCCCTTCTCTCAGCCCCCAAAGTTTCTTCACGGCGGCTTCGGCGATCAGGTCGAGTCCCTCGATGCGGAGTTTACCGAGTGTGTAGGCAGCGCCGGGCTCGAAGCGTATCACCAGGTCCACCACCTTCTTCGTGTCGTCGACCTTGCGCTCGGTTTGGGAGGCGGCTTTCATGTAGCCTTTCTGCCGCAGGCGCCTGATGATGCGCTCGATGCCCAGGTTCACGTCCTCGAAGTTCACCAGTTCGCCCGACTTGAAGTTGGCTTCGCGGTAGAGAGGCGTCAGGTCGCCGCCGATTCCCTCCAGTCTCACCTCGCCGAGATTGTACGCGGCACCCTCAATCACTTCCACGGCCACCGCGAGGCCGCGCACGTCCTTGGCTGGCGCCGTGGTGATCTTGGGGAACGCCACGCGGATGCGGCCGCGAGCTTCATACAACGGGCGAATGCTGGTGTCGAGCAACTGCCGGAAGTACGGTTCGTCGTAAGTCACGCCTACGGCTACGCCAGCCGCGGTGTTCTGCAGCGTAGTGAGCGAGATGATCTGGTTGCCGGTGAAGGTCACCTCCGCGACGGTGGGAGGCGGCGTCGCGGGGCCGAAAACCACCGCCAGCGTGTCGCCCTGGGGCCGCACACGGCCCGCCACCTTGTCCTTAAAGCCACGCTTGGCGACCAAGGCCGTGATGACTTTCGTCGCGCGCTCGATGGCGATGTCAGTGGCCGGGATCACGTTGTCGAGGAGCGGATTCTCCTTGGCCACAAGCGCGCGCAGTTCGGCATCGGTCGCCGGCAGATCGCGAAACCGGTAAGGCAGGATCTGGTTCACTTCGGTGACTTCGAAAGTGCCGCGAATGGCGCCCTTACCGCCCGGCGCCGGGTCGTAGTGGTACGCCACGCTCGCAAAAGCGCCGGTGGCCGCGATGCGCTCGCGGGCGGCGTCGAACTCCGCCTTGCCGGCAACTTGCCCGATCTTGAGTCCGCTGGCCGCGAGGATGCGCTTCTCGTTCACCATGCGGTTGCCTTCGACGTGCAGCGATTCGATGGGCCAGCTTTTGGGCGCGGACACGGGAGCCGCCGCGGCCGGTTTCTTCGCCGCGGGCCTGCGCTTGGCGGTGCCTTGCGCACCCATGGCCGGAGTGATCAGGAGCAACAGCCAGGCAATCCATCTCATTGCTTCATTCTATTATTGGTCCGATTTTCCGGATGTTAAGATGATGGTAATGTCTTACGACCTGGTAATCGTCGGCAGCGGTCCTGGGGGGTACTCGGCGGCGGTGCGCGCCGGCCAGTACGGCCTGCGGACAGCCATCGTGGAGAAGGATGCGAAGCTCGGAGGAACCTGCCTGCATGTGGGTTGCGTGCCGACCAAGGCTCTGCTGCACACAGCCGAGGTGTGGGAATACTTCAAGAACTCCGAAGAGCAGGGAATCCTCTGTAAGGATCCGCAACTCGATTACCCGAAGGTGATCGAGCGCAAGGACAAGATCGTCGCCAAGCACGCCAAGGGCATCGACTTCCTGATGAAGAAGAACAAAGTCGACGTCCTGAAGGGCTATGGCACGCTCAAGGGTCAAGGCAAGGTGGAGGTGCGCTCGGACGCGGGCGCGCAGATCGTCGAGACGAAGAACATCATTCTCGCCACCGGTTCCAGCGCGCGCATGCTGCCCGGCCTCTCGCCCGACCCCGAACGCATCCTGACCAACATCGAGATTCTGGCTTCCGCCACGATTCCCAAGACGCTCGGCATCGTCGGCGCCGGGGCCGTGGGCGTCGAGTTTGCCAGCATTTTCCACCGCTTCGGCGCGAAGGTGGTGGTGTTCGAAATGCTGCCGCACGCCGTGCCGGTGGAAGACGAGGAGATCTCCAAGGAACTCGAACGCGTTTTCAAGAAGAAGGGCATTCGCATCGAAACCGGCGCGCGCGTCGAGAACATCCGCCACGAAGGCGAGGGTGTGGCCTGCGACGTTACGCTGGCCGGCGGCAAGAAAGAATCGTTCCAGTTTGAAAAGTTCCTGATCGCGGTGGGACGCAAGCCGAACACAGAAGGTATCGGCCTGGAGACGACGCGGGTCGAATTGGATCGCGGCTTCATCAAGGTTGACGCCAACCAGCGCACCGCGGAGCCCGGCATTTGCGCCATCGGCGACATCGTGGCCGGCACCCCGCAGCTTGCGCACGTGGCCACGGCCGAAGGCATGGTTGCCGTGGCGCACATCGCCGGCAAGCCCGCCCAACCTGTCAACAAGGACCGCATCCCGGGAGCGACCTATACGGAACCGGGCATCGGCAGCGTGGGCCTGACCGAGGCGGAGGCCCGCGCCAGGGGCTACAAGGTGAAAGTCGGCAAATTCCCCTTCATGCCGAACAGCAAAGCCACGATCCTGGGCCAGCATGACGGGTTCGTCAAGGTTGTCGCCGACGAAACTTACGGCGAAATCCTCGGCGTGCATATCATTGGTCCGCTGGCCTACGAGCTGATCGGCGAAGCGACGACCGCCATCGAAGCCGAAGCCACCGTGGAGACCATGCGCCACACCATCCACGCGCATCCGACCCTGTACGAAGCCATCGGCGAAGCGTTCAACGCAGTTTACGGCCAGGCTATCAATGCGTAAGTGCGAACTCAGAATACTCGGCCGCGTGGGGTACCAGGCGGCATTCGATATGCAGCGGAGCCTGGTGGAGCAGCGCAAGGCGGGCGAGATTCCGGATCAGTTCCTGCTGGTGGAGCACCCGCACGTGATCACGCTCGGGCGCAACGGGCACATGGCCAACCTGCTCGCCAGCGACGCCGTTTTGCGGCGCGCCGGAGTCGAGTTTGAACACACTGATCGCGGCGGGGACATCACCTACCACGGTCCCGGCCAGATCGTGGGATACCCGATTTTCGATCTGCGCGAGTGGAAGCGCGACGTATTGGCGTTTGTGCGCGGCATTGAGCAGGCGCTCATCGATGCGGTGGCCGAATTCGGCATCACGGCCGGGCGTGTGGAAAAGTGCACGGGTGTATGGGTCAACGGCTCCAAGCTCGCGGCTATCGGCGTACATATCGGCCGTTGGATTACCTCCCACGGTTTTGCGCTGAACCATTCGACCGACCTCAGTTTCTTTCAGTACATCGTGCCTTGCGGCTTGACCAAGCCGGTCACGTCGATGGAGGCGCTGGGAGTGCGCGCGCGACGCGAAGAAGTCGAGGCGGCCATCGTCCGCTCTTTCGCGCGCACATTCGAATTTGACATCATGGAGCCAGTACAGGCTGAGGAGAAGCTCTCATGACCGACATCGTGATGCCCCAGATGGGCGAAAGCATTGTCGAGGGAACGCTGACCAAGTGGCTGAAGAAGCCCGGGGAGCGCATCGAGAAGGACGAAGCTTTATTCGAAATCTCCACCGACAAGGTGGACACGGAGATCCCGAGCCCGGTGGCGGGTTTGCTTTCCGAAGTGCTGGTGGAGGAAGGCAAGACCGTGGCCATCAATACGGTTGTCGGCCGCGTCGACGAGACTGGCACGGGAGCCGTAGCCGTAGCCCCGGCCCCAGCCGTGGCGGAGGCGCCGAAACCGGCGCCTTCTGTCGAGCCGGTACCTGCACCTGAGCCCGTGGAGGAACCTGCGGCGGCCGCGGTGACAGAGCCTGCGCCCTTGAGCGGACCGGTCTCGCCGCTCGTCCGCAGAATGGCGCGCGAACACAACATCGACCTGCGCCTGGTGAAAGGCTCCGGCGCTGGCGGACGCGTCACCAAGCAGGATGTGGAAGCTTACCTCGCCGCGCCCTCGCCGGCTGCGCCCGTTGCTCCGCCATCGGAACCGGCCGCTCCGGCCGCGCCCGTCATGCTGCCGGGCCCTCCCGTCGTGGCTGCGCCAGCCGCCGCCGTGTACGCCGCCGCGGGCAAAGTGCGCATCGAGCCGATGAGCGTCATGCGCCAGAAGATCGCCGAGCACATGGTCATGAGCATGCGCACCTCTCCGCACGTGACCACGGTGCACAAAGTGGATATGACGCGGGTAGCGGCCGTGCGTGGGCGGCACAAGGCCGAATTCCAGGCCCGGTACGGCATCTCGTTGACGTACCTCTCGTTTATCGCCCGCGCCGCGTGCGAAGCGCTGCGTGCGTTTCCCGTCATGAACGCTTCGGTGGACGGCACGAACATCGTTTACCACGAGGGCATTAATCTCAGCATCGCCGTGGCGCTTGACCAGGGTCTTATCGTGCCGGTGATCCGGAACGCCGACGAGTTGAACGTGGTGGGGCTGCAGAAGGCCATCGCGGATCTGGCCTCGCGCGCCCGCTCGCGCCAACTCAAACCGGACGAGGTGCATGGCGGCACGTTCACCATCACGAATTTCGGCAGTTTCGGCAGCCTGTTCGGCACGCCGGTCATCAACCAGCCGCAGGTGGGCATCCTCGGCGTGGGCACGGTGGAGAAGACGCCTGTGGTGATCGACGACATGATCGCCATCCGCTCCATCTGCCACATCGGCGTGACCTTCGATCACCGCTTGATCGACGGCGCCACCGGCGACAAGTTCATGAACAAGCTCAAGTCGGTGTTGGAAAACTGGTCCGAATCGATCCTGTAGGGCGGACGCCTACTCGCGCGCAAGCTGTTTCAGGATGTGCCTCGTCAGGAACTCGTTGATTTCACGATGCCGGGGCACTGGTTGGGAAATACCCGTTTTAGGGTTGCGATACCAATCGTGATTCGCACCGTGGCGGATGAGAATGCACCCCTCCGCCTCCAACTTTCGGATCAAGTCGGCTCGCTTCATTCGACCGTCAATTCGGCGACCCTGCGTACGCCCGGTATCTCGCCGCTAGTAAGATCGTGGTAGAGATCCCGGAGGTTCTCCTGGAGATCCTCCAACGTCTCCCCTTGGGTCAGGTAGTCGGGAAACTCTTCGAAGTAGCCGAGCCACATTCCCCCGTCTTGCCAGTGGACGTAGCGCGCCGTGTTCATAGCATCATTTTACTTGGAAGTTGCCGCGATCGAAAGCTGGCCGGAATAGATGCTGCGCGATGGGCAATCAACAACACACCGCCGCGCTCGCAACACTGATACAGTGGTCATCTGACTCCCCGCATATGAGACCATACCGGAGATGGTTGCGGCGATGTGTCTTGTAACGGCCATGGACTCTCAACCGGCACCTACTCTATGAGAGATTCAAGTGCAATCCGTCGCGCAATAGCCTTCTGGGCCGCATGTGCAGCCGTGCTGGTAGGCGTGCGGCTGTGCCACTTGAACGTTCTTTGGGTGGACGAGGCCTACGGGATGGCGGCCGCCCGCCGCATGCTGGAAGGCGCCGCGCTATACCGCGACATCTGGTTC
>JAJFUV010000281.1 GCA_021372245.1 Terriglobales bacterium | reverse complement strand
TTGGCGTCGCCCGCGGGAATGGAATAATGCAGTTGCCACAGGTCCTCCAAACCGGCCAGTGAGCGGAACCGCTCGAAGGTCGCCGTATCGCCGCCCTTGCGCGCGCCGTTGTTCATTACGGCCACGCGGGGCCGCAGCGCCGCCAGCAAGGCCGGGGAATTCGAAATGCTGGCGCCATGGTGCGAGACCAGGAAGAGGTCCGCAGCACCCACTTTGTTGTCAGGGCAGACCATGCCGAGCTCGGTGTTCCAGGTCATGTCGGCCAGATCCACGAAACGGAACTTCCCGAACTTCAGGAGGAAGCCTACGCTACGCGCATTCTCGCTCGAATCTTCTTCCATCGGCTTGATGGCCGCGCAAGCTGCGTTTGGCGCGCCGGCACCCTTTAGCGGCGCAGCGACGCTGACGGCGCGGGCCGCCACAACGATCACCTCCGCGCCTTTGAGAGGGATACGGTCGCCGGGCTTAACCACCAGATGCTTACCCTTGTGCAACTGGCTCTTGTAAAGCGCCTCGCACTCGGCACCCTGTTTTGTATTCTCGGTGTTCGGGCCGTGATCGATAAACGTGCCGACGGGGATCTGCGAGAGCAGCTCAGGCGTGCCCGCAGCGTGATCCCGATGGTAGTGCGTCATCAGGAAATAGTCGATGCGCGACACCCCGGCCTGCCTGGCAGCCGCGGCGATGCGCTTGGCGTCGCGGGCGTCATGGCCGGGCCAACCGGCGTCGACCAGCATCGATTCGCCAGCCGGCGTCACAATCAGCGTGGCCTGCCCGCCCTCCACGTCGAGGAAGTAGATCTGAAGCTCGGTTCGTGCCGGAGCGCCGAACGCCGCCAGGCAGACTAAGAATAGACTCGCCGCGATTCGCATGGTTCGCATCCTACCACCTCCAGCAGCTGGGACGTCAAGCCGCCGAGGGCGCTTCGGGAATCATCTTGTAGATGATGATCAGCGAGAGTGGATGCATCAATCCGGCGATCAGAAAAATGGGGGCGTAAGAGAAGTGCATCACCACGTAACCGGTCCCCAGGTTGGCCAGGATGCCGCCGACCGCTCCGCCCATGCCTGAGAAACCCGTCACTGTGCCGACTTCGGTGGCTTTATATAGGTCAGTCGGCAGCGTCTGAAGGTTCGCAACATAGAGCGCGTGTCCCAACACAACCAGGCAGGTCGCAGCTATTGCCATCCATGCTTCCGGCACCAGGGGAGCGAAGATGGCCGACGGCAGCAAGCACGCCCCCAGCAGCATTACAAAACGCCGCGCGCGGCCCACGCTCCACCCCGCGCGCACCAACCGTCCTGAAAGCCAGCCACCCAACACGTAACCCGCATCGCCGAACAGGAACGGTACCCAGGCGTACCTGCCCACCATGGCCAGATCGAAGCCGCGCTCGCGCCGCAGGTACTCCGGCAACCAGAAGATGATGAAGTAAATGACGGGGTCGGTGAGGAACCGCGCCAGTGCCAGGCCGATAGAGGCGCGCGTCGTAACCACCGCACCCCAGCGCAGGTTGCCGTGTTTCACGGCAACGGTTTCCGACGGCGGACGGACCTTGTCCTTGATCTCGTCGTATTCGCTGGGCTTCAGCCAGCGATTGCGATGCGGCGGCTGGTATAGGATCAACCAGAACAACAGCAAGATGAGCCCCAGCGTTCCGGTGAACATGAACGCGGCGCGCCATCCGTATTGGAGCGTCAGCCACGCCACCATGGGCGGTGCCAGCGCGGAACCGAGCGACGAGCCGGCGTTGAAGATCCCCACGCCCAGCGCGCGCTGCGAGGCCGGGAACCACTCCGAGACAGCCTTCGCTGCAGCGGGCCAGTTGCCTGGCTCGCTGAGGCCCAGGAGAAAGCGGCAGGCCCCGAGCGACCATTTCCCAATCGACAAGCCGTGCAGCATCTGCGATACCGACCACGTGAATATGAAGACGGCAAAGCCGCGCCGCGTACCCAGCCTGTCGATGATGTAGCCGGAACCCGCGTACATGATGGCGTAAGCGATCAGGAACAACGTGAGGACGTGCGAGTAGTCCTGTTCGCTCATCGCAAACGCCTTGCGCAGGTCCACCGAGACGATGGACAGCGTCAGACGGTCGGCATAGTTGACCATCGTCGCCGCGCAAAGCATCAGGGCGATGATCCACCGCAGCCTGGGTATCTTCATGGCTACTTTGCGTAATCGAACTTTAACTCGCGCTCGAGCCAGCCGGAGCCATCCTGAGCGCGGACCTTGAGTACATGAGTGCCAAACGTCATGGCGGTGTCGGAAGCACGGTCTTCACTCGTCAGAACGTATGGCCCATGGTCGTATGAATTCACCAGCCGTCCGTCAAGCCACAGCTCAACCTTTCCCGGCTGAAGACCTTCCGTCCAGACGCGCAGCCTCTCCCAGGAATGGTACTGCGGACCGTATTCCGGACGGTTGATGTAAAGGTCCTTGCTGTAGCGCCCCTGCTCGGCGCTCTCGTGCGCCTTCCAGCGGCGCAGGGAACCGGCCGACGCCGCCAGCGACAGGTAGCGGCGCGGCTCGGGACCTTCCAGCACGGGGGCGTCG
>JAJFUV010000271.1 GCA_021372245.1 Terriglobales bacterium | reverse complement strand
CTGCCCTTTCACCTCGAAGAACAGCACGGGACCGTTTGTGGCGATGCTCGGTCCGTCGCGCAGCGCCCGGTACCAGTTCGCGGCGGTCAACTCCTGCCCGTTGCGGCGCACATAGACCCGGTTGTATCCCATCGGATTCGGTAACACGCCTGTGGCCGAGCCTGCCGAAGGTGCGAGCTTGAATCCCAGGTTCAGGTAACGATAGTAAAGGCTCAAGCAGTACTCGACGAATCCTCGGCGCCCCGGGAATTGTTTCTGGTCACGCGGGCGACCCCACACTTCGTTATCGAGCATGCCGTATTGTGTGAAATGGTTGTGCGCGACGCCCAGCGAATCCGGCGTGGCGAGCGCCATCATGACGGGAGTCTCCCACCAGATGGGCTTTTCACAATCGAACCAAGGGAGCAGGTCGCCCGGCCGCCGTTGCGCGCGGGCCTGCTTGACAAACTTGATGCCCGCGGGATACCAGCGGCCATCCACTGCGACATCGATCGGCTCGCGCAGACCATTGATGCACCACGCCCCACCGCCGCGCTCGTCCTCGGCATTCAGCAGCGTTGTGATATGCCGGTCATCGGCGCGCACCACCGGGTCGGCCGGGACGGGCTTGTCACGCCACCAACTGCGTTTGTTCCAGATGGTGAAGTTGGCGCCGAGATTCACGTCCTCGGTGAGCATCATAGGGATGAGTTCATCGCTTGCGCGGTGCACATGAAGGTCGCCGGACCACCAGCCCAGCTTGTCCATGTCGATCCAGCGGCGGTTGGTGAACGTGATGGTCGCCGGCGCATCCATGCTGCGCTCCAGGCGTTCGTACTCGAGCCCCCGCTCAACCACTACCAGGTAGCGGCCCGGCGGCACCTCCACCCGGCATTCGCCATCCATGAGAAAGCTGCCCACCGAGGGATGATCTTCGCCAAAACGGATGCGCTTGGCGCGTTCGCTGACAATTCCTCCGGGCTGATACATTTTACCGTCCGGATCCCGCACTTCCACGCGAGCCCGGACAGGCGTTCCGGCTGCGTCAACAGCGCGGATCCGGATTTCGGCCGCTGCAAGCACCGCGGCAAGCGGCAACGCCAGCAGAAGCAAGCGCATCGTCAACTCCCTATGTAGCGGGCGTACAAGCTACGCGCCAGCCCGACGTCGGTGGTGCCTTTGATGATGGCGCGGCCGTCGGGGAATATTGTCAGTTCATACGGCGGCAGGAAGAAGCGCAGCGCGAATTCGTTCGCGCGAACCATGCCGAGTGGTTCCAACTGTTTGCGGAGATCCTCAAGGTCGATGGGGCGCTCGCGCTCGTGGATCTGCACGGCATTGCGTCCGCAGAGACTGATGGGGACGCGCCTCGCCCCTTCGAGATGGACGAAGCGGCGCTCCCCGCAAGCGGGGCAGGCAGGTTCCGGAGCGGGCTGCTCCACCTGCCGCACGACGCCGCTCCATACATCCAGCATGGTGATGCGGCGGGCTACCTCGACGCCGTGGCCCGTAAGGATCTTGATAGCCGCGCCTACCTGCAGCGACGCCACCGCCGCCGTGATGGCGTTGAGAACGCCGGCAGTTTCGCAGGTGGGCTGCGATCCCGTCGGGGGCTCAGGGTAAACGCACTTCAAACATGCGGTTACGCCGGGAATCACCGGCATGGTGAGCCCGTAGCTGCCGACCGCGGCGCCGTAAACCCACGGAATTCCTTCGCGCACGGCGAAATCGTTGATCAGATAGCGCGTTTCGAAGTTGTCGGTCCCGTCCATGATGAGCGAAACGCCGCCGAGCAGTTCGCCGATGTTGGCGGGAGTCAGATCCGCCGCGCGGGCGGCGACCTCGACTTCGGAATTGATACGCTTCAGGGCCCGCTCGGCGGCGATGGCCTTGGGCATGCTTTCAGCGGCATCACTCTCGTCATACAGCCACTGGCGCTGGAGGTTGCTGGCCTCCACATAGTCGCGGTCGATCAGAATCAGCTTGCCTACGCCCGCGCGCGCGAGCGCCGCGGCATGAAAGCTGCCGAGTGCGCCGCAGCCGACCACCGCGACGCGGGAGGCCAATAGAAGCTCCTGTCCCTGCTCGCCGATGCCCGAAAACAGGATCTGGCGCGAATAGCGGTCACGTTCTTCCGGTGTCACTCGTCCCCATCCTAGCAGCCGTTAGAGTATCATGCAGTAAGTGCGCCGTTCCCTCACGCGAGGCCTCGTGGCACCCATTTTGGTCGGCTGGTTGTTCGCCGCTGGCGCATACGCCGGACCCGAGGCTTTCGAAGGTAAACGAATCTCCATCATCCGCTTCGTGCCCACGGAGCAGCCGCTACCTCCGGGCGAGCTCCAGCAGATACTTCCGGTGCGCATGAAGACGCCGCTGCGCCTGAGCGATGTGCGGGCGGCGCTGGATCGCCTTTACGCCACAGGGCGTTACGAAGACATCGAAGTCGACGCCGAACCCGACGGGGAGAATGTAGTGGTCACCTTCAGGACCACGAACCGCTGGTTTGTGGGGCGCGTGACACTGGATGGGGCCAAGCCGCCGCCGACTCAAGACGCCCTGCGGGACGCGGCCAAACTGGACCTCGGCTCGCTGTACCTGGACGAACGGGGCGCCGAGGCGGAGCGGAATATCACCCGCAGCCTCCTCGACAACGGTTTTTACGAAAGCCGGGTCCAACACCGTCTTGAATACGACTCGCGCACCCAGCAGGTCCACATTCACTTCGAAGTCACGACCGGCCCCCGCGCGCGCTTCGGCACTCCCGTATTCACGGGCGATCTCCAACGGCCGCCGGAGAAGCTCATCCGGGCCAGCCATTGGCGCGGCTGGTTCGGCTGGCGCCCTTTTACCGACAACCGCCTGGACCGCGGGCTTGAACGGATCCGGAAGTCGTACCAGAACCGCGACTACCTCATGGCCAACGTACAGCTGACCGATGTCAGGCACGACGCAGCGGCGCGGCGTTTAAGCCCCGTTGTGGCCGTTAAGGCCGGCCGGAGAATCCAAGTCCGCGTTACGGGCGCCGACATTCCGCGCGGCAAGCTGCGGCGGCTGATCCCCACCTTCGAGGAACAGTCCATCGACCGTGAATTGCTGAACGAAGGTATCCACAATCTCACCGAATACCTGCAGTCGGAGGGCTATTTCGAGGCGAGCGTCAGAGTGCGGCCGTCGCGCCGGGAGAGCGGCGTAGCAATCGTGGAATTCGTCGTGCAGCGCGGCGACAGGCACAAGCTGGTCGCAGTGGAGATACACGGCAACAACTATTTCAGCCAACAGATCATCAAGGAGCGCATGTCGGTTATCCCGGCTTCGTTTGAGTACCGGCGCGGCCGTTACAGCCGCGAAGCGCTCGACCGCGACGTGGATTCCATACGGGACTTATACCGCTCCAACGGATTCCGCGAATGCAAGATTGAAGCCGATGTCAAAAACGACTACCAGGGTAAGCCAGGCGAGGTGGCCGCCATTATCAACATCACGGAGGGCCCCCAATGGCTGGTTTCAGAGCTCCGAATCGAGGGAGTCCCGCAAAGCGAGACTGAAGCCCTGCGCACCATGGCGGGTATCCGCGCGGGTCAACCCTTCAGCGAAGCCAGCGCCGCGACGGACCGGGACAACATCGTGGCCTATTACTACGACCGCGGGTACCCCGACGCCACTTTCGAATGGAGTTGGAAGGCCGCCAAGGATCCACGCCACGCTCAGGTGAATTACCTGGTTCGTCCGGGACGGCGTGAATACGTCCGCGAGGTCCTCATCGGAGGGCTCAATGCCACCAAGCCGCAACTGGTCTACCGGCGCATTCTGCTCAACCCGGGCGAGCCGCTCTCGCAGAGCCGCATGATCGAGACACAGCGGCGGCTCAACGACCTGGGCATCTTCGCGAAAGTCGACATGGCGGTACAGAATCCCGATGGCAACGAACCTGCCAAGTATGTGCTCTATCAACTGGAGGAATCCAAGAAGTACTCGGTTGCGGGCGGTCTTGGCTTCGAGGCGGCGCGCATCGGCGGTGGCACGGCCAGTTTCGATGCGCCCGCAGGCCAGGCCGGCTTCAGCCCTCGCGCCACGCTGGATGTGACGCGGCTGAACTTCCGGGGCCTGGGCCACTCGGTGAGCTTGCGTGGCACGGTCTCCACGATCCAGCAGCGCGCGCTGCTAAGCTACACGGCGCCGCAGTTCATGAGCAATGAGCGCCTGACACTGTCGGTCGTCGGCCTGTTCGACGACTCGCAGGATGTGCGCACTTACGCGTCCCGCCGCTGGGAAGGTTCGACGCAGATTTCCCACCGCTGGTCACGCTCCAAGACCGCGCAATACCGCTTCAGCTATCGCCGAGTCGGGGTCGATCAGGGCACACTCAAAATCGATCCGGCCCTGATTCCCCTGCTGTCGCAGCCCGTTCGCGTCGGCATGCTCAGCGGCACCTACGTCGACGACCGCCGCGACAATCCGCTGGACGCGCACTCGGGCACGCATAACACGCTGGACCTGGGGCTGGCTTCCAAAGCCTTCGGTTCGGAGGTGGCTTACACGCGCATGCTCGCCCGCAATTCCACCTTCCACAGGCTCCCCGGCAAGCTCGTTCTTGCGCGCACGATGACATTCGCCGTCCTGGGCAGTATAAGTGGCAATCCAGCTATCGAAGATCCCACGCAGGATATCCCACTGCCGGAGCGTTTCTTCGCCGGCGGCGCTTCGTCCCATCGAGGGTTTCCCGACAACCAGGCCGGCCCCCGCGACTTGAAGACCGGCTTCCCGCTCGGCGGTAAAGCCATGCTGGTGGCGGGCACCGAGCTTCGCTACCCAATCCTGGGAAACACCTTGGGCGGCGTCCTTTTCCACGATGCCGGCAACGTCTATTCCAGCGTGTCCGACATCAGTTTCCGAGTGCTGCAGCGCGACCGCCAGGACTTCAATTACATGGTCCACGCCGTGGGATTGGGCATCCGGTACCGCACACCCATCGGGCCGCTACGGTTGGATCTGGCTTACAGCGTGAATCCCCCGCGATTCTTCGGATTCAAGGGCACCACGGAAGAACTGATCCGGAATTTGGGGACGCCCACCGACCAGCGGATCAGCCATTTTCAATTTCACTTCTCCCTGGGGCAGGCTTTCTGATGCTGGGCCGCGCGTTCATTCTCGCTTTCCTCATCGCGCAGTGCGGCGCGGCCGAAATCCTGGACCGTATCGCTGTCACCCTGGATAACAGCGTGATTGCCGAAAGCGACCTGATCGGCGAGATCCGCCTTAGCTCGTTCCTGAACGGCACCCGGCCGGATTTTTCCGGCGCAGCCAAACGCGTTGCCGCCGAGAGGCTGGTGGAGCGCACGCTGATGCACCGGGAAATGGAGATCAGCCGCTACCCTGCCCCGGCGGAAAAAGAGGCTGCCGCCGCCCTTGAGAACTGGCGCAAAGAGCATTTCGCATCGAGGGAGGCTTTCACGAAAGCGCTCCACGATGCCGGGACCGCAGAGCCGGACCTCGCCCACTATCTGCTCGAACAGCTCACCACTTTGCGCTTTATCGACTACCGCTTCCGGCCCGGGGCACAGGTGCTGAGTACGGAGGTGAAAGAATACTATGAGAAGCGGTTCCTGCCGCAATCGCGTGCGGCGGGCGTGAAGAAGGACCCACCCCTCGACGAGGTGGCCGAGAAGATCGAGTCGATTCTGCTGGAAGAGAAGGTCGACCGGATGTTGGATGCCTGGCTGAAGGATGCGCGTTCACGCGCCCGGATAGTCTACCGTCCGGCGGTGTTCAAATGACCAAGCGTCGCGCCAAGATCGCCTTATTGATTGCGGCGGGCCTATGCCTGTCCTTGGTGGCTACCTGCCTCGTGGTCGTGCGCACATCCTGGTTTCGCGAAAAAGTGCGGGAACGGATTGTCCGCGAGGTGGAGCGGGCCACGGGCGGCCGCGCGGAGATCGGGTCGTTCCAGTTCGACGGCGGCCAACTGCGCGCAGAGATTCGGGATTTCGTCCTGCACGGGACCGAACGAGAGGGTGCGCCACTGGTCCGCGCCCGTCGCGTTGCCGTAGTTCTCAAACTGGTCTCCGCCTTGCGCCGGGACATCGATATCCAGTCGCTTGAAGTCGAAACACCCCAGGTGCGCATCAGCGTGCATCCGGACGGCAGCACGAACCTGCCTCATCCCAAGGTTCCGCGCGGAACGCGCAACGCTGTCGAGCAGTTCCTGGCGCTGGCCATCGGCCGCGTGGATATAGTCGATGGCACGGCGGAGTGCGGAATCGAACAAATCGGGATCAATCTACACGGGGGAGAGCTGCGCGCGCGGCTGTTCTACAAGCCCGCTCCCGAGATGTACCTTGGCCAGGTTTCGCTCAGCCAGGCGAAGCTCGACTCGGCGCGGATACCCGCCGGTCCCATGGACATCGCCGCATCCATCGAGCTTGAAGGAAACAGGATTGCATTCCGCGAAGCACGCATCCGCACCGCGAAGTCCTCGGCAATCCTGGACGGTGAAATTGCCGACTGGCGTTCGCCTCGCCTCGCCGCCAGGTTTTCCGGAGAGTTCTCCATCGCCGAGTTTGCCCGCTCCTGGTCACTGCCCGTTGCTCCCACGGGCATGGCTTCGTTTCAGGGTGGCCTGCGCTACGACACCACCGGCGGGTGGCGAGCGCAATCGAACATCGCGGCCAAGGGCCTCGCTTACCAGGGCTACGGCGTGCGGATAGAAGGTGCCTCGCTGAATGGTGCGGCGGACTGGTCGCCGGGCCGCCTGAATGTGAGGAGGATGAACGTCGCGGCCTTGGGCGGGCGCTTTGACGGCGACGCCTCTCTCGACGGCAATACCGATTTGCGAGTAGACGGGCGCGTCACTGGACTACCCATCGATCGCGTTTTCGCCGCGAGGGGGCTGGCCACGCCTCCTTGGAACGGCGCTATCTCGGGCGAAGTCCACCTTCGCGGCAAAGCCAGTTCCCCCGCCCAGCGACTGGCCGCCACCCTGGCGCTGGCAGGCCCATCGATTGGCGGCAACATACAGTTGGGATACGACGGGCAGATTCGACGGCTCTCGCTGGGAAAGACCGTGCTTGAGACTGCCGCCAGCCGTGTCGAAATGGAAGGCGATCCCGGCAGGTCCCTCCGCGTGGCGCTGGAGACCCGCAATTTCCAGGACCTTGCCCCCGCTTTCACCCTTGCCGGCACAGTGCCTCCGCAGCCGTTTCCCGTCGCTTTGGAGGGCGGTTCCGCGCGTTTTGAAGGCGCCATCACGGGAGGACTCTCCTCGCCGCGCATTCAGGGCCACGTCGTCCTGCACAATGCGATTTACGAAGGGCTGAAGTATGATCGTGCGTCGGCATCGATCGATGTCGCCTCGAACAATGCCCAAATAGAGAACCTGTCGGTGGAGCGCGGCAAAATGCGGCTCGCCGGTGAAGCGCAATTCGGCCTGAGCGGATTTCGGGTAGACGGCCGGGCTCCGCTCACCGCCTCGCTGTCCGTGGTCAACGCGGACCTTTCGGCGCTCGTGCGGTCCGATCCCCGCTTACCTCCTTTGTCCGGGACGGCTTCGGCGCATCTCAAGCTGCAGGGCACTTTCGATCAGCCGGCCGTCCGGGGCAGCGTGGAATTGGCCAAAGGCTCAGTCGCGTCGCAGCCGTTCGACGCTATTCGCGGAACGGTCGACTACGCCGGAAGCCGCCTGGCGATTTCCAAGGCGCAGGCGACCATAGGTGGTGCGCCGGTGGAATGGAGTGCCGTTTACACACACACGCCTGGCAACTGGCAGCGAGGTTCCCTCAGCGCCAGTCTGGCCGCTGCCGAAGTGCCGCTGTCGCGAATCGAGGCATGGAAGTCGATGGTGTCCGCGGCGGACGGGCGCGTGAACGTACAGCTGGAAGGCGCGGCCGACATCGATGAAAAGGGAATTCGCATCCGCCAATTGACGGCGCTGGCCGAATCGCTGAACGTGACGTTGGGAAACCGTCCGCTTGGCTCCGTACGCATGCGCGCCGTTACGTCAGGCGACACGATGGAGATCCACCCGCGCGCGGAATTGGCCGGGGCGGTCGTCTCCGGTGTGGTTCGCGTCGGGCTGGATGCGACCCATCCGGTCGCGGGAGACCTGCAGTTCCGCCGCTTGGCGTTGTCCACGCTGCGCGCCTGTTTGGCCCCGAATAATCCCGAACCTCTGCCCGTCGAAGCGTTTAGCGAGGGCAAGTTGACGATTCGCGGTCAGGGCCTGGAGCCCCTGCGCTGGCAGGTGCGGGCCGACATCGAGTTGCTGGAGATCAAGCCGCGCACCGGCGCCATCGGCTCGAAGCTGGAAGAGTTGGGGTTGCGCAATGCCGAACCCATCGTCATCGAGGGCACGCTCGGCGAATGGCGGGTTTCGCGCGCCCGCCTGCTGGGACACGACACCAATCTCGAAATCGGCGGCAAGGTGTCGCTTGGCGCCAAAGGCCGCTTCGACCTCCGGTTCCGCGGCGGGGTGAACCTGGCCATACTCCGTGACTTCGAGAAAGACCTCTCCGCATCGGGCAGGTCGGAGCTGGATGCGGAAGTGCGCGGGCCGCTAGATGACCCCGGACTGTATGGACGGCTCAAGCTTGTGAACGCCTCGCTGTATTTCAGCGGCGTGCCAAACGGCTTGGACAGGGCTAACGGCACGGTGTTCTTCGACCGCAACCGCGCCACTATCGAAAGCCTCACCGCGCAAACCGGCGGCGGCACCCTGGCATTGAACGGTTTCCTCGGCTTCGGAGGCGCCGACACGGTTTACCGCCTGCAAGCTACGGCAAATCAGGTCCGCGTGCGCTATCCGGAAGGCGTCAGCACCACCGCGAATGCGACGTTGAACCTGACGGGCACGGCCGGCCGTAGCCTGCTCTCGGGAACTGTGCGCATCGCCCGATCGAGTATCAGCACGCACGTCGACATGGGCAGCCTGCTCGCGCAATCTTCGCAGGCGGTCGTCACGCCCGTGATCTCCAACGAACTGCTGCGCGGCATGCAGTTCGATGTGCGCATCGAGACCGTGCCGAATGCCCGTTTGGAGACCACCCTCACTCGCGACATTCAGATCGAAGCGAATCTGCGCCTGCGGGGCAGTCCCTCCAAGCCGATCCTGCTCGGCCGTATTTCGGCCACCCAGGGAGAACTGAATTTCTTCGGCACGAAGTACAACATCGCGCGCGGCGAGGTCTCTTTCGTCAATCCGGTGAAGCTGGAACCAGTGGTTAATCTGGACCTCGAAACACGAATCCGCGGCATCGACATCACCGTGAACCTGGCCGGACCGCCCAATAAGCTGAATATGACTTACCGCTCCGACCCGCCTCTCCAACTCCAGGAACTGATGGCCCTGCTCACGGTGGGCCGCGCGCCCTCGACGAATCCGAGCGTGGCGGTGCGGCAGTTTGACACCGGACTGGACTGGCAGCAGGTCGGCGCCGGTGCACTGCTTGGACAGGCCCTGGCCACCCCCGTCACCGGCCGTCTGCAGCGCTTCTTCGGGGTGAGCCGCATCAAGATCGATCCGCAATTGCGCGGCATCGAGAATAACCCTCAGGCGCGCCTTACTGTAGAACAGCAGATCTCCAAGGACGTCACCTTCACTTACATCACCAATCTCAACAAAGGCCAGCAGCAGATCGTGGGCCTGCAATGGAACGTAAATAAACAGTGGTCAATCCAGGCCGTCCGGGAAGAAAATGGAATCTTCGACGTAGAGTTTCTTTACCGGAAATCGTTCAAGTGAAGCCGGACCATCCGAGCGGCGTAGATTGGGCGGCCGAGAGGGCGCGCATGGTGGAATGCCAGATCCGCGCCCGCGGCATTCGGGATGTCCGCGTGCTGGATGCCATGGCCCGCATCCCGCGTGAGGAATTCGTTCCAGAACCGCGCCGCGCCTCAAGCTACTCCGATGAGCCTGTCTCCATCGGATGGGACCAGACCATCTCCCAGCCTTACATCGTCGCCTTGATGACCGCCTGTCTGCACCTGGAAGGCCATGAAACCGTGCTCGAAGTGGGCTGCGGGTCGGGCTATCATGCCGCCGTGCTGGGCGCGCTGGCCAGGCGCGTGGTCGCCGTGGAGATCCTGCCGGAACTCGCAGCGATGGCCGAGACCAATCTTAAGCGCGCCGGTTGCGCGGCCAACGTGAGCGTCGTTACGGCCGACGGATCGCAGGGATATCTGCCGCTGGCGCCTTACGACGCCATCTCCGTCGCGGCGGCGGCGCCTGCTACACCCCAGCCGCTGCTTGATCAGCTCACAGATCCCGGCCGGTTGGTGATCCCGGTGGGCAGCTTGTTCGAACAGGACCTTCTGATAATTGAAAAGAGCGGCGGAAAGACGCATACGCGCACGGTGACGGGGGTCCGCTTCGTCCCTCTGCGCGGAGAACATGGATGGAGGTGAGCACGTGAGACTGAGAACCGCCCAGAACCGGCTCAAGATCGAGCACAGCATCATCGACGGCGTCCGCCGCGCCTTGGAGAAACTGCTCGCCGCCAACCCGGAGATCCGCTCCGTCATCCCCGGCGTCATTCGCCCGGTGCGCGACGCGCGCGGCAAGGTGCAGTTCCGGGTGACGGTACCCACAGCCAACGGTTGGAAGGCCCTGGCGCTGAGCGCGGGCGCGCGGCAGGAACTGTTCATCAGCACCACGCTCGGCAAAGAGGAGCTCGAGCAGGCGTTAGAGAAAGCTCTGGAGAGGTGACGCTGTGAACGCACTTACAAGAAGGCAATTCGCCGGCCTGGCCGGAGCCGCGCTCGAAGCTTCCGCAGCCGGGTTGGACTCGTTGGAAGCCGGCGGCTGGCGCGCGCAGGTGGATCGAACCGGCGCCATCGTCTCGCTGCAGCAGGGTGGTGTGGAACTGGTGAACCGCCGGCTCGGCTCGAATCATCCGCGCGTTACCGCGGCGGGCGCGCCGGCCTGGGTATGCGACAAGCCGCTCCGTACCCGGCGCGAGGGGCGTTCGGCCGTTTACGAGTATCGCGTTCCTTCCACGCCGGAAATCACCGTGCGGTATGAGGTGAGCATCGAGGCGATTCCAAACGGTGCCGCCCTCATCCAGCGCATCGCCGTCCACGCCGCGAGCCCGCTTAGCGGCGACGTGACGGTAGAGCTGCCGCGCAACATCCATCTGCCAACAAGCGGCCGTGAAGTCTTCCTGCCGCTTGAAAACGGTATAGGACGCCGCCGCGCCGCCGCCAGCACCGAAGGTGTTTACCAACTCACTAGTCCAGCACCGGAAACGCCTTACGAAAGACTGGCCATTCCAGCGGTGGACGAATTTTCTTCGCAAACGGATCTTCGCATCCTGTTTGCGAGCGACCCATGGTTCACCAGCGACTTCCATCTCCCCGCCGATGATCGTCCGGGCAGCTTCCGCTGCACGTACTTCGGCAAGCTTGGCCTTGCCAATGAAGAACAGCGCACCGTCGTGACGGCTCTCCACAAGGGCGGCTTCGACGGTGCCATGCGTGCCTTTTACACAACGTGCTTGAAGGAAGTTCGCGAAGGCCCCCCCTGGGTCCACGACGTGGCCATGATCGGCTACGACTTCCTGAGCGGCAACGGGCGCGGCTGGTTCGCGGACATCGACGAGTTGGAGCGGCTGATCCGGCCCGCCGACCGGGAGAAGGTTCTGCTGGCCTTGCACGGCTGGTATGACTACATCGGCCGCTATGCCTTCAACTATCGCTCGCGAAGCCTGGACAAGACATGGAAAGCTTTCCCGTGCGCGCGGCTCCCGGAAGTGCAGGCACTCGCCAAGGCACCGGACCCGGGACTGAAGTGGGGCGTGGGATTCCACCGCAACGTGCTGGAGAAGACCTACCCGGTCGACATGTCCTGGCCCGAAATGCAGCGCCGCGTTCGCTATGCCAAGAACAAAGGTTTCCGGGTAGCGGTTTACTTCGCCGACGGCATCCTCGCCTGCGATGGCGTGAAAGAGACGTTCGACCCGTCCAGGGTGTTGCGCTGGGGCGGTTGGCGCGGCCCTGAGGTCAGCGGCAAGCCGTACGCCCAGAACCCGCTGCACCCCGACGTGCGCGGCTTCTACCTGGCTTACGTAGACGCGCTGCTCGGTGAACTCGGCCGGCTCGCCGACGCCTTCATCTGGGATGAAACCTTTTACGTGAAGGCCGGCGACCTCGGCAACGAGGCTTACCCCGGCTACGCCGGCCGCGCCATGATGCACCTGGTGCGCGACGTGGCCCGCCGGGTGGCCGCCGCCGGACCGAACCTGGCCCTCTTTTCGAGCGACAACCTGGGTCCTGGACGAGACAAAACGCCGCCCACCGCCCTGGCTGCCCACGGAACCTACCAGGATTCTTCTTCCCAGCCCCAATACTGGCCCTACGGACTGTTTTCGAACTATCGCAACAACCTCTGGTCCTGCAATTGGTATCCCATTACGGGCTTCGCTCTGACCAAGTACGCGGCGGACACGTTCGACACCCCGGTGACGATCTCAAACGGCTACGGCGACGGCGTGAGTCTGCCGGACATTCCTCCGGATACGCGCAAGCAGTTCCTGGATTTGTTCAACGAGCGCAAGCAGCGCCGGCAAATTCTCGGTTGGCTGGAAGAAAAGGACGGAGTGGCGACCTATCGAGGCAAGCCCATGCGTAGCCGCAGGGAATTGATGGGGGCGTAACGGGTGCTCACGCAGATCCTTTGGATCTCAAGACGACTCTTGATAGTCCTGTTCGACAGCGTCAAGGATCAATTCCTCATTCTCATCAAAGGGAGTCCGAAGAACCGCCGCATGACGGGGCTCCCCATACAAACCGTGTAAGCAGGAGATCTCTCTCAGAAATGGATCCGCACTGTGCATCAGAGCCATATCTGCACCAACAGACGCGAATCTCAGTAACTCACAAGCGGACTTGTCCGCAGGCGATTGACTAGACACGCTAACACCGTTGAGAAGGAGGTAAGCAATTCCCTGTTCATCCACCTCTTGCTCTTCCCCTTGCCTTAGTTCTCGGCCCAGTTGGCAGGGCGAATCCGTAGCGGCAATTGCTTGGGCAGCAGCTTGAACCGCATTTACGCCTAAGGGGAGCAAGTCGCCCACGACTCGCTGTGCAATGGCGGCCATACCGATAGCGTGGAGACGAAGTTCTGTCATGTTGCGCACGGCCAACGCCAACTTCGCGAGATCGGAGTCCAGCGCAAGGTACATCAGTCTGCTAGCACGGTATCTCAATTTGGTCACCCGTCTCTTTCTCTCGTATCCTTCAAGCGTCTCTGCATTTTCAGCAAGTCTGACGAATTCCGTTTGTGTGCTGTCCCGCAACTGAGTTGCCTGATCGAGAAGTGACCTAATTGAGATGTGATGTACCCATTTTCCCGCCCAACGCAGCAGGCGAGCCGTGCAGTTCCGTTCACGAGCTAGCGCTGAGTAATCTGGGACAGGTAGCCGGAAAGAATGGTCGCGGAAGGCCGCCTTGAGCGCGGCCGCTTTATCCGGATTGGCGAGCAGGAAGGCCTTCAACTCGCCGACTAGACGCGGCCATGAGATCGGTCGTTTCTCATCGCAGAAGTCATTTCGGCCCATCAGCCATTCCTTGGCCGGAACGTGGTGCGTTTTTGGAGAGTCGTCATCGTGCAAGTCAAAACCCATATCGCCCAGTCGTTCACGAAGAATAGCAACTGAGTATTTGACCTCTTGCCGCCCACCGACTAATGTGATGTCATCCACATATCGAAAGTATTTTGCTGATAGGATATGCGGCGATTCTATGTCCAACTTGCGCAGCACCAAATTGCCGATCAGATGGCTAAACATTGGACCGGTTAGAATACCTTTTCCAGAGCCACGACGCTCTCGGGCGTGGTCCGCGATTAACTTGCGTCCAAGATCACGCGCCCAACTGGAAAGCTGTGCAGCCTCACAAGTCGTCCTCCACGCTTCTTCGGCTGCATCTGTGGCTATCGAAGGGTAAAACCTCTTCAGATCGGTGTACTGGACAATTCCGTCCGGACAGTCATCACAAGCCTGAGCGATCCTGAGGTGGCGTTCCCTAATACCTTCCAGGTAATGCTCAAAGACACCTACGCTGTTTCTGTCGCGGCCCAGTTCGTAAGAGAACACATTTGCCGGGTTGGAGAAAACAGTCGATTTGGCACATTCCTTCAGCAATGCTGCTTCCGCAAGGGCCTCGTTGGCACTCGGCACAAAAATCTCACGATGGAGTGCGCGGCCACTAGCCTCGGTCTCCTTGTAGTGAAATGCCCGGAAGTAACTCCCTTCGGTACGGCCACGGACGAGATCAGTCGCAACATCTTCAGCCCACTCATCACACCGTGTTGCTTCGCTCTCGAGATAGTATCGAAGCGCAAGGTACGCAAGAGGATCTCGGCGGCGGTACTGTCCCACCGCGCGGCGTGCGAGCAGACCCGGATGTATTCCAGTCACTTCTCGCTCCTCGAAAGTTGCATGCCTATGATCGCCAGTCCTACACGGGCTGTATGATCGGGGTCGATGGGTATCTTGAAATGAGAAAAGCAAGTGCGAATGGGATCGTCCGATACATTCACGCCCAAGATTCTCACGAAGCGCTTCCATGACGTGCCGAGCAAAGTGCAAATCCATCGCAATAGACCTCCGTTTGCAATGGCACGGTTCATGCATGGCTCGATCCAAATGGCGAAACTACCTTCACCCGAAACGTGACGAAACAGCTCCTCCAATTGAGCTTGAGACCTCTTCCGGTTCCCATTCCGTTCCAGAAATCCGTTGAAATTAGCCACAACAAGCAACCGCCGATTAACTCGCGCGGACCTTAGCGTGATGGTTTGTATGAGATCAGTGTTGCTCATCTTGTCCGTCACGTCCCAGGGAACGAACTCTCCCTTGACGAAAACTGCCTGTTCTTCGAGAGTCGTCGCCATGTGACCAAGGACTTCCCGCGCATAGTCTCGCGCATATGTAGAGAAGTCCGCGCCAATGAGGACTACATCTAGGGGAAGTCTCGGGAGCACTCGCTGCGCACGAAGCTCAGCAATTGTCGCGAGTAATGAGAAGGCGGTCGCGCCCGCTCCACATGGGGCCTCAATTATGCACACGTGATGGCCGAGGACACTCCGTATCAACTCGTTGGACGAGGGCGAAGTAGCGTCCATCGGGTCAAGCACTGCAAGTTCCATTCTCGCTGCTGAGCCGTCAAAAGCTTGAGCGAAGTGCTTGTCGGTCTGTTCTTGGCTTATGCCTCCGACCGGGTGCTCGCCTGGGCTCCGTGAGAGTGCGAGTGACCTAATCCCCTTGCTATCGATGAGGTCGATGTAGACTTGAGCAAGGGCTTGCGGGAGTTTCAGAGTCCCGGAACGATGATCCCAAAGAGTTTCTGGAATGCACCTCGGATCGACGAGTCTACGCTGATTCTGGTTCATGACATACATGAAACGATGGAGCGTTCCAAGACAGTCTACTCCACTTCAAACGCATTTGAATATCTCAACGAGTACGATAAAGTACGGAAATGTGACGCGCGTTGACTCCGAGCAGACTTCTGTTCCGACTTCCAATAATCGTGCCGCGGTGCGCTCGCATTGATCTGGACAGCGGCTTTAGCTATCCAATCCCGAGGAACTCATGGCGCAAGTTGCGAATTCCACTCGCCGGATTCGAACATCCGACTCGGGTATGGCTAGCCCTGTTGATACGAGCATCCTCTTTTGACCTCATTCGGGATCAAAAGGAAGCAGCCTTATGGAACATCTGCTGTCTCTCACCGTCCAACCGCGGTGGTCGCAAAGGTAAATCACGCCATCACAACGGATCGCCGCTGAGTTCTCACGTCACTCCCCGCGCACGCCGAGGTGCAGGGCCACAATGCCCCCTGTCATGCGCTCATAGCTCACTTTTGCGAAGCCGGCCTCCCGCATTCTGTCGGCGAGTTCCTCCGCCCCTGGGAATTTCCGCACGGACTCAGGTAGATACTGGTAGGCCGCGCGGGAACCCGACACCAAGCCGCCGATGGCCGGCAGAATGCGTAGCGAGTAGAAGTCGTACAGCGCCGCGAAGGCCCGGTTGGGCGGCTTGGAGAATTCCAGGATAGCCACCGCGCCGCCGGGCTTCAGGACGCGGCACATTTCACGCAGTCCTTCCTGGTAGTTGGCGAAATTGCGCAAGCCAAAAGCCACCGTGATGAGGTCGAGCGAACCGTCCACCACGGGCAGTTTCAGTGCGTCGGCCTCGAACAGGGCGCAACGCTCACGCACTTTTCTGTGCGCTTCCAACAGCATGGGATGGCAGAAATCACTGCCGAGGACGGTCCTGCCGTTCGCTCTTGCTGCTAGGGTGAGCGTCAGGTCGCCCGTGCCGCAACAGATGTCCAGGACTCGCGCCCCGGGCCGTGCCAGGAACTCCCGCGAGCGCCGAACCGTGCGGCGGCGCCAGTAGCGATCCATGTTGAAGGAAAGCAGGTGGTTGAGCAGGTCGTAGCGCGAGGCCACGCGGCCGAACATGCCGCGCACCCACCGCGCGGCTTCGTGTTCGCTGGACGTGCCGGGGGGCGCCGCACCTTTCATCCAAGCGCCGCCTCGGCGGCCGCGAGCACCAACCGCGGGTCCACTCTCGAAACCACCTTCACGCGGCCGGCGGTCTCCGGCAACACGAAGTGAACGTCTCCCCCCAGAGTTTTCTTGTCGCTTTTCAGGCGCGCGACCAGAGCCTCGGCCGCAATGCCGTCCAGCGGCGGGATGGGGCCGTACATGCGGACAACCTTCACAATCTCGTCCGCATCGCCGGCGCTTACCATGCCGAGCAGCCGCGCCAGGTGCGTCGCCGCGATCATGCCGAAGGCCACCGCCTCGCCGTGCAGGAACCGGCTGTATGCCGTCTCCGCTTCGAGCGCGTGCCCATATGTGTGGCCGAAATTCAGGATTCTGCGCAGATCGCCTTCGCGTTCGTCCGCCGTCACCACCTCGGCCTTGATGCGGACGCTCTCGGCGATCATCTCCTCCACCACATCGCCATCGCGCGCCGCCACCTCTGCGTGCCGGCCACGCAGAAGCTCGAACAGGCCGGGGCTCGCGATGACGCCGCACTTGATCACTTCGAACAGGCCGGCGTGATACTCGCGGTCGCTCAATGTCGCCAGGACGTCCGGATCGATCAGCACTACAAGCGGTTGATGGAACGCGCCCATCAGGTTCTTCCCGCACGCCAGGTTCACGCCGGTCTTGCCGCCCACCGAGGCGTCTACCTGGGCCAGCAGAGTGGTCGGCACCTGCACCACCGGAATTCCGCGCATGAAGCTGGCCGCGAGGAACCCGCCCACGTCCGTGACAATGCCGCCGCCGAAGGCCAGGACCAGGCTGGTGCGATCGCCTCCCGCCGCCACCATCTGTTCGGCCAGGGACTCCAGTGTCGAGAGCCGCTTGTGGTCTTCTCCTCCCGGATAGAACAGGACTTTGTGCGGCCGGTCTCCTAACCCCGCTTCGAGCGATTTGCCGTGAAGGCCCCATACATCCTCGGTGGAAAGGATGAAAACGGTTCCCCGGGAGGCAGGCAGGAAACCACCCACTGATCGCACCAGACCGCGTTCTATGCACGCTTCGTAGCGGCGTTGCGGCGTGGCGATCGGGTAACAACGCATACATTCGTTGTACCATGGTGGAGTCGCAAGACTTTCACTTTCACGATGACCCCGGACTTCTTAGTGGTCGGCGCGGGCGTTGCAGGTTTGCGCGCCGCGATCGAACTCTCCCGCTTCGGCGAGGTCCTCGTCATCGCCAAGGCCGGACTCCGTGAATCATCCTCGGAGTACGCACAGGGCGGTATTGCCGTCGCCTTGAGCGACGACGACGAGGTAGAGCTGCACGAGCAGGACACTCTCGCCGCGGGCGCCGGATTGTGCGATCCCGACGCCGTACACTGCCTGGTTGAGGAAGGCCCCGCCTGCATCCAACAGTTGCTTGACTGGGGCGCCCAGTTCGACCGCAAGGGCGACGGTTTTCTGTTTGGGCTGGAAGGCGCTCACAGCCGGCGCCGAATCCTGCACGCCAAGGGCGATTCGACGGGCCGAGAGATATCGCGCACGCTCTATCGCGAGGCCGTCGCGCACGAGAACATTAACTTCCGCAGCCACTCCGCTATCGTGGATCTTCTGATGGCTGGAGGCGAAGCCGCCGGCGCGCTGGTTTACGACGAGAGTTCGCAGCGGCAGATGCGCATTTACGCGCATGCCGTGCTCCTCGCAACCGGCGGGATGGGACGGCTGTTCCGCTACACTACCAATCCGGACGTCGCCACGGGAGACGGAGTTGCGACCGCGTATCGCGCCGGCGCGCAAATCTCCGACATCGAGTTCATCCAGTTCCACCCTACGGCACTGCACCTGGAAGGCGCGCCGCATTTCCTGCTCAGCGAGGCGCTGCGCGGCGAAGGCGCGTATCTGATCAACACGGTGGGCGAACGGTTCATGCCCGGCTACCACGAGCGCGCGGAATTAGCCCCCCGAGACGTGGTCTCCCGCTCCATCTTCAAGGAGATGCGCCGCACCGGCGCCGACCACGTTTTCATGGACTTGCGCCACCTGGATGCCGCTTTCGTGCGGCAGCGGTTCCCACGGATTTACGATACCTGCCTGGCTCACGGCATGGACATCACGTCCTCCCTTGTTCCCGCGGCGCCCGCCGCGCATTACTCCATGGGCGGCGTGCGAACGGACCTGGACGGTAGAACCAACATCCCGCGCTTGTACGCAGCGGGAGAAGTGGCCTCTACCGGCGTCCACGGCGCCAACCGGCTGGCGAGCAATTCGCTGTTGGAGGGAGTAGTCTACGGTGCTCGGGCCGGCAAGGCAATGCAGGAGTGGATCGGGCGGGCGCCCGCCGCGACCGGAGAGGTTCCCGAGCCGCTGCTGCCGGTGATGGAGGAATCCGAACTGCGACGGCTCACATGGGAGGATTGCGGCATCCGGCGTCGCGCAGAGCAACTCGAAGCCATGGTGGAACGGATGGCGATGACGCCCATGGTCCCCGTCCAGGAAGCTACCACAGCTCTCTACGAGCTACGCAATATGCATACCGTGGCCGGCCTGGTGGCGCAGTGCGCCCTGGCTCGCCGGGAAAGCCGCGGCGCTCACTTCCGCGCGGATTTCCCCGAAACGCTCCCTGAATTCCAAAAACACTCTCTCATTACGAAAACGAATGAAGTTACCTTTATCTGACCCCCGCCGCCAGTCGTCTTCGTCTTGGCGAGGCAATCAGTCACAGCCGTCGCAGACGACGCTCGTGATGCCGCTACTCTTGTTGATGCTGGCGGCGCCCACCATAAGGCAGATGGAGCCCTCAGCGGCGCTGTGGGCAACTCCTGCCATCCTGCTGGCTGCGATGGTGATCGCCTGGGCGGCGGAGTCCGCGCAGTTCTTCATCGCGCAGGGCTTCGCGCTGGCCATCCTGGCATGGCTGCAAACGCTGCCCGAGTTCGCCGTGGAGGCCGTGCTGGCATGGCGCCAGCGCACCGACCTGCTGATGGCCAACCTCACCGGCTCGCTGCGGCTGCTCACGGGCCTGGGCTGGCCCATGATCTATTTCGTCGCCGCTATGGCTCACCGTATGCGGCGAAAGAAGCCTCTCAAGAGTATTCACCTCTCCGACGAGCATTGCGTCGAGGTGCTCGGCTTGTTCGCGTCGCTGCTCTACGCGATGGTCATTTACATCAAGGGCACGTTGACGGTTTGGGACGGCTTGGTTCTGATCCTGATCTACGCGGTCTACCTGATGATCCTCTGCAAGATGCCGCCACAGGAAGCCGAGGGCGTCGAGGAACTCGAAGTGATCCCGCGTACCATCGTCCAGAGCCGACGTCCGATCCGCATCACCGTGATCATCGGCTTGTTCGTCATCGGCGGCCTGTTGATCTACTTCATGGCAGAACCGTTCTTGGGCAGCCTCCTGGCGGTTTCGGTGGCGTTGGGCGTACAGCCCTTCGTCTTCGTGCAGTGGGTGGCGCCGTTTGTGAGCGAGTTCCCCGAAAAGGTCAGCGCCTTCTACTGGGCGCGCACCATCGACCGCGCTTCCATGGCCCTGATGAACATGGTTTCAAGCAACATCAACCAGTGGACTCTGCTTGCCGCGATGCTTCCCATCCTCTATTCCGTGAGTTGCGGGGCTCCCACGCCGATCGTCTTCGACCGGCAGCAGGAGCTTGAGCTGCTGATGACCATCGGCCAATCGCTGGTCGGCATGATGTTCCTGGTCAATATGCGCCTGGACTGGTGGGAAGCCGCGGTTCTGTTCGGCCTGTGGGGCATTCAGTTCGTACTGTCGCCCATTCAACCCGGCCCCGGCTTCATTCGCACGTTGGCCCAGCACATCCACTGGTACGTGACGGTTGCCTACTTCATCTGGGTCGCCCTCGGTTTCCTGCGGTACCTGACCGGCGGACGTCGTCTGGAGGCTTTCCACCTTTTCGGACGAATGTGGACGGAACACATTCACCCGCAGCGGGCTGCGGTAAAATAAGAAGTTCCCACTCATTCATGAAAAATCGAATACGGTCTACGACCATTCTCTGTGTCCGCCGGAACCACAAAGTGGTGATGGCGGGCGACGGCCAGGTCACGCTGGGGCAGGAAGTGCTCAAGGCCTCGGCGAGGAAATTGCGGCGTCTGTACAACGATCGGATTCTCGCTGGCTTTGCCGGCGCCACCGCCGACGCCTTCGCGCTGTTTGCCCGCTTCGAGAGCAAGCTGGAACAGCACAACGGGAATCTCGCCCGCGCGGTCGTCGAGCTCGCCAAGGAGTGGCGCACCGATAAGGTCCTGCGCCACCTGGAAGCGCTGCTGCTGGTGGCCGACATCGAGAAGACGTACATCCTCAGCGGCACCGGCGACGTAATCGAGCCGGATGAAGAGGTCTGCGCTATCGGCTCCGGCGGCCCGTTCGCCAAGGCGGCGGCCTCGGCGCTCATTGAGAACACCGATCTCGACGCGCGCTGCATCGTTGAAAAATCCATGACCATCGCCGCGAGTATCTGCATTTACACCAACCAGAATTTCACTTACGAGGAGTTGGGCTGAGCATGGTTATCTACCTGCCAAGCCAGTCGGAAGAGGGGCCCATCCTCGACGAACTGACGCCGCGCGAAATCGTGCGGGAATTGGATAAATACGTTGTCGGACAGCAGGAGGCCAAGCGCGCCGTAGCGGTGGCCCTGCGCAACCGCATCCGCCGCCAGAAACTCGAGCCCGAAATTGCCGAAGAGGTCGTGCCGAAGAACATCCTCATGATCGGCCCCACCGGCGTTGGCAAGACCGAGATCGCCCGCCGCCTGGCGCGCCTGGCGAACTCTCCGTTCCTCAAGGTGGAAGCCAGCAAGTTCACGGAAGTGGGCTACGTCGGCCGCGACGTCGAATCCATGATCCGCGACCTTGTCGACATTGCCATCGACATGGTCCGCGAAGAGCGGCTGGAGGAAGTCGCCGACCGCGCCGAACGCAATGCCGAGGAGCGCATGCTGGACCTGTTGATGCCGCCGCAGCCGGAAGGCTCGGAAAGCATCGACAAGAGCCGCGAAAAACTGCGGGAGCGGTTGCGCGCCGGAAGGCTCGACGACCGCATGGTCGAGATCGACGTCAAGGAAGCCGGTCCCCGGTTCGAAATCAGCACCGCCGGCGGCGTCGAGGAGATGGACGTCAATTTGAAGGACGTCCTGCCCAATATCTTTGGACAGCGCACCCGCAAGCGGAAAATGCGTGTCGGCGAGGCCATGGAGTACCTCACGCAGGAAGAGGAGCAGAAGCTCATCGACATGGACCAGGTCATCCGCGTGGCCCTGGACCGCGTCGAGCGCAGCGGCATCATCTTCCTCGACGAGATCGACAAGATCGCCGGCCGCGAAGCCGGACACGGCCCGGACGTGAGCCGCGAGGGCGTGCAACGCGACATCCTGCCCATCGTCGAAGGCACCACCGTCAACACCCGCCACGGTTTCGTGCGGACCGACCATATCCTCTTCATCGCCGCCGGAGCTTTCCACGTTTCCAAGCCCAGCGACATGATCCCGGAACTGCAGGGCCGCTTCCCCATCCGCGTCGAGCTGAAATCGCTCACGCAGGAAGACTTCATCCGCATCCTCAAGGAACCCAAGAACGCCCTGGTCAAGCAGTACACCGCAATGCTCGAAACCGAAGGCATCCGGCTCACCTTCACCCCCGACGCGCTGGCCACCATCGCCGAATTCGCCGCCCGGGTGAACGAGTCCACGGAGAACATCGGTGCGCGCCGCCTGCACACCATCATGGAGAAACTGCTCGAGGAAGCCTCCTTCGAAGGTCCCGACTTGAAGAAAAAGAACGTCAAGGTGGATGGCAATTACGTGCGCAAGCAACTCGCCGAAATCGTGAAGGACCAGGACCTTACCCGGTACATTCTCTGACCCCCTATGCGCCCGCTCGCACTGATCGCTTCCTTCGCCGCATGCCTGGTTCTCGCGGGCTGCGGTTATGTAGGCGAGCCGATGCCGCCGGCGCTCAACATGCCTCAGAAGGTCACCGGGCTGCGGGCGATCCAAAGGGGCGGCAACATCATCATCGAATTCACTGTTCCCGACCGGACCACCGAAGACCTTCCGATCGTGCGCTTGGGAGAGGTGGAACTGCGCGTAGGGCCCGGCGGAGCGCAACCGTTCGATTTCGGCCGCTGGTGCGAATCGGCCCTGCGGATCCCGGTCACCGCTTCAGCGCCGGGACCGGTGGAAGTAACCACGCCAATTCGGAATTGGGCCGGCCAGGACGTCCTGTTTGCCGTGCGCGCTTCCAAGGCCAA
>JAJFUV010000250.1 GCA_021372245.1 Terriglobales bacterium | reverse complement strand
TCCAGTTTGCCTCTCTTGCAGCCTCCGGAACGAATTTGTGAGTACTGGTATTCTCCAGCTCGCTTTCGGGAAGGTCCGTTGCCCGGAGGGCGCCGAAGCCCAAATGTTCGTCAGTTCCTTCACCAGAATCAAGCCGCCGGCGGGTCTGGCATCTGCGTATTCAGCTGGACCATAATTGATCCCATGCGTTTCTGGATCTTGATTCTCCTGGCTTCTGCGGGGTGCGCCCAGATCTATCTGACTCCCGCCCCAAAGCTGATGTGGGACACGTGGGTCTTCCGCAAGGGCGACGAGTTCCATATGTTTTACCTCCAGAACGATCCGGGCAAGATCTGGGACAGCATCGGCCGCGCCGTCTCGAAGGACTTGATCCATTGGAAGACGCTGCCGGCGATCGAGACGCAGGGTGCCGCCGGAACCTGGGATAGCGGCCCGACACTGACCGGAATCACCATCGAATCCGCAGGTAGGTACCTGATGTTCTATGCCGCCGAGCTGAAGAACGGCCAGAGCATCGGACTCATGGAATCGCCCGACCTCGTCAACTGGAAGAAGTACGACCGGAATCCGCTTATGGTTTCGCGTCCACCGTATTACGGCGGCCGCGACTGGCGAGACATGTTTGTGCGGCGCGATGCGAAGACCGGCGTCTGGCACGCTTACATCTGTGCGCGCAATGCAAAGAACGACGCCGCCGTCGCTCACCTGACGTCCACCAACCTGCTCGATTGGACTTATCTGCCACCGCTTTTCAGCGATCCCAGTCTGAATGACATGGAAGTACCCGAACCTTTCGAAATCGGCAGACGGCACTACCTGGTGTTCTCGAGTGTCCGATCGAGAATGAAGGAAACCTCCGGCCGCAAGGACGCTTCGGGAACCTTCTACCTGGTCGGCGACTCGGCGGACGGCCCCTACCGGTTTCCCGCCGAGCCGTTGCTGCTCGGCTCCGGCCGGGGGCGATTCGACGATTACGTCGGGCGCACGCTGCGCTACGGCCGCGAACTCCTGCTGTACTCACAGACCGTGGGCGGTCCGGTGATGTGGGCTACACCAAAAGTGATCCGCCAGAACAAGGACGGTTCCTTGTGGCTCGGTTATTGGAAGGATCTGGATAAGCTGAAAGCACGCCCGCTCTCGCAAGTGGCGCGCGCGTCGGTGAAGGACGGATCCTTGCTCTTGCAGAAGGACGCCGGCGACTTCATGCTCGAATGCGAAATCGCGCGTGGCGGAGCGCCGAAGGCTGGTTTTGTCTGGCGCGAAGCGAACTCAAAAAGCTCAGGGATGTTGTTGGACCGCGCCAGCGGCGTGGCAGAAGTCCTCGAAAACGGCAAGGTCATCGATGACATACTTGTCCCCGGCCTCGGCAAACGCAATCAGCGGATCCGCGTCCTTGTGCGCGCGCATCGCGCCGAACTGTACGTGAACGATCGTTGGCTGTTCAACTGGCGCATGAGGAGCATGCCGCGTTCCGGCGCGCTGTCCCTTACGGCGTCGGGCGGCGAGGCGCGCGTATCCGGATTGAAGATCAGCGAACTCGAACCGTTTCCTTGATAACGAGGTTACGCGTTGCTGCTGGTCGGTTTGCGGGCCACCAGCGCCGCCGAGGCCAGCCAGAGGAGCAGTCCGCATGCCGCGGTGACGACAACGCTCACGCCGAGCCCGGGCGTGCCCTCGGGCGCTGTGCCTTCGAGCAGCCAGCGCAACGGTGCCAGCGCGTATGTGAGCGGATTAACCGCCATCACCGCGCGGATCCAGGTGTGCGCGCTCGATGCAGGGAAGAGCGCGCCGCTCACCATCCACAGCGGGAACAGCAGCAGGTTCACAATGGCGTGGTAGCCTTGCGTCGATTCCATCCGCCACGCAAGCAGGAAGCCGAGCGCCGTGAACGCGAACGAAATCACGTAGACGACGCCCGCGGTCTGCACTAGTGCGAGCAGGGAAGGCTTGATGCCCGCGAGCGGCGCGAAGGCAAGGAAGATCAGCCCTTGGAACCAGGCCAGGGTGGCCGCGCCGAGCACTTTGCCATAGACCACCGCCGTGCGCGGGGCGGGCGATACCAGCATCGATAGCAGGAACCCCTCGCGTCGATCCTCGATCAGGCTCATGGTGGAGAACACGGCGGAGAACATCACGGTGAGGGTGAGCGCTCCGGCAAAAAAGAACTTCAGGTTCCCGAAGCCGGAGCCGATCACAAGCCAGAAAATGAGCGGGGAACCGACAAAACCGGCCACGCGAGCCTTCTCGCGCCAGAAGCGGATCAACTCGCGGGCGACGATGGCGGCGACGGGCAGAAAGAATCCGGCGGGTGTCATAGCGTGGCTCCGGTTTCGTTGAGGAACACATCCTCGAGAGTTGGCTTGTGAAGGGCGACCGACTGGATGGCGCCCGGGAACGCTTCGACCACCTCGGCGATGAAACGATGTCCGTTGCCGATTTCCACCCGCAGGGCCGTCCCGCTCGCCGCGGCGCGCACGCCGAACCGGGATTGGATGCCAGTCGCGAGCCCAGCCGGATCCGCGGACTCCAGTATCACGACGTCGCCGCCCACGCGGGCTTTCAGTTCAGCCGGTGTGCCAGATGCCACGATGCGCCCCTGGTGTAGAAGAACGAGTTGATCGGCACGGTCGGCTTCATCCAGGATGTGCGTGGTCAACAGCACAGTGACGTTCCCCGTCGAACGCAAATCCGCGACGTACTGCCAGAGTTCGAGGCGCGCGGCGGGATCGAGCCCCGTGGAGGGCTCGTCCATCAGCAGCACCCGGGGGCTGTGCAACAGCGCCTTGGCGATCTCCACCCTTCGCCGCAGGCCCCCGGACAGGTCCCCCACAATGTCGTGGATACGCGTGTCCAAATGCAGCCGCGCGGTCACCTCGCGGATGCGGTCACGCAGTCTCGCGCCGTAGATTCCATAGAAATGCCCTTGTGCGTGCAGGTTCTGGCCGATGGTGAGCTTCCGGTCCAGGCTCTGCGACTGGAACACAACGCCGATCACCCGGCGCACTTGGGCGGACTGGCTGGTCACATCGAAGCCCGCCACAGTGGCGCGCCCCGCGGTCGGCGCCATCACCGTCGCCAGGATGCGAAACAGTGTGGACTTGCCGCCGCCGTTGGGGCCCAGCAGCGCGAAGATGCGTCCCTCGGGGACGTCGAACGAAATCCCGTCGAGCGCCGTGCGCTCGCCGTAACGGTGTGTCAGCTCTGAGACGGAGACGATCATGATTTCCTACCGAGCGACGGCTTTCTGGCGGACGTACTCGCCCACGGTGTCCGGTTCCGCGGCGATGTAGTGAAACTGTTCCGCGTAGTCCAGCTTGTACTGGGCACCGATCTTTCGGTCGCGCGCGAGGACGAACTCGCGTATGTAGTTGCGGTTGGCCGCTTGGTCGTTGCCGCCCAACAACGGCAGGCGCTTGCCTTCCTTCTCCAGGCGGGCGCGCAGCCGTGCGCCGGTCTCCCCGGCAGGTCCCTGGGCCTTGTTCTCCATGTTGACGTCGATCTTGCGGTCCACCCAAGGTGAGATGTCCACCACCCGGTTCACGTTCTGGTCAAATCGCGCGAAGTAGTACTTCTCCCGCACGGCGTGCGGCTTGAGGCCGGCGGCGAAGTGCTCTGGATAGTCTTTTCCGCCGCCCGCCATCCAGCACGCCGCTTCCACGCAGGCGGCGGTGACGTAGTGGTCCGGGTTCTCCTCATAGCGGCCCCACGGGTCGTATGAGATCACGATGTTCACTTTCAGTAGCCGGAACAGGAAGATGAAGCGAGCGCGCAACTCCGCCCGGCTGATGTTGTCCATCATGTGGTTGTTGTAATTCAGGTTGAACGTCTGACGGCAACCGAATACGCGTGACACGGCGTTCTGGTCGCGCTCGTTGGCGGAGACGGTTTCGGCGTACCAGCCCGGCCCCGCCATATCGTCGTTGGTCACTCGGATCATGTAAGCCGTGGCGCCTTCCTCGATGAGCTTGAACAGCGTGCCCGCTGCGAATAGGGGAATGTCGTCGACGTGAGGTTGAATTGCGGCTACCACCTGGCCCGCGCGCGGTCTACCGTCGCGGCGCCGCTCGATGACAAGGGGGCCGTGATCATCGAATGGGACACCTCCGCTCGCAAGAGGCGCGGCCAGGAGACTACCCAGGAAGGAACGTCGGCCGGATGATTGCATGACGTGGATTGTAGCCAAACCGCGCCCGTAGACTCAAATCCCTTTACGGTGCCGACAGCTTGTCGAGAATGGCCGCCACCCGCCGCTCGAACACCTGCTGCCACTCGGGAGCCACTAGAGTGTCGCAATCCTCCTGCGCGTAGCCGGGATTTCTTCTTTGCTCGGCCGTGGGCGTGTAGTATATGTAGCCGTTCGTGTACCCGGCGACGAATGTGAATGGGGCCTGCGCACGCTTCTTGAGGCCCAGGCCGATCTCCACGCTCAGCTCTCCGGGAAAGGTAACAAGTACGAAATCGCCGATCCGCACGCCCACCACTTCCGCGTCGATCGTCTTGCTGCCTGCCGCCGCAGTCTGCGCCTGGTGCATGCGGAGCAGGTCCAGGTTGGTCTGCAGCCTGGTGAGCTGCTCCATGGTGTGGATATTCCGGATGTACTGCTCCAGATTGGCACGGTTCTCCGCGTCTAGCCTCCGCAGTTCCTCACGACCGGCCGCCTTCTCATGCAGGTACCGATAGCTGTAATAAGATGGGAACTCGTCGGACACTTTGAACTTCATGAACAATGGCAGGAACGTCTTGAGATTAAGGCTAGTGCCCTTGAGGGACGCCAGCAGCCGCGCCTGTTCGGCCTGGATGGCGCTGATCCGCTGCTCGTAGTCGGTGGTCCGGGGCAATGCAAGCACCTCCTGGATCCAGCGGAATGTGGCATCATCGCGGGTCCGGATGTCCCTCAGCGCGCGCAAGGCGCTGAGTCCCAGCAGGTTTCCCAAAGGCTCGGCATCGCGTGGATGGTGCACCTCTTTGTACTTCGCCGGGTTGATGTCCCCGGCACAACCTTGCAGAAAGAAAGCCGTTGCGCCGCCGCCTAGGTTTTCTTCGATCACTTTCGAGGCGAAACCGGAAATGTCCGCTGTGTTCGCGCCGCCGGGCACGCCCATAATGGGATGCACGGCGAAGTTGTAGACCACAGCCAGCGGCCTTCCATCTAAGCCGTCCAGACGCAGCAACCCAATCTCCGGGTCCACGGGGCCGATGCCCGCCACGTCCTCATCCGTCGGCATGGAATAGGCGTGGCGCACATCCATTTCGCTGCCGTCCCGCATACGAAGGCGGCGGTTCTCCATGATGCGGTCCTCGCGGCCACGGCCGGCGCCGGCCTTCACGGGCTGCAGCTTACTAGCCGCTTCCTTCGCCGTCTGCACGGTCAGCCGATCGGCGTCCGCCCGCACAACGCTATGACAATGGCTGGCGTTGACCAGAACGTTCGCGGGCGGGATCCCCAGATCCTTGTGAAGCTGCGCGCGCACGTTGGCCAGATAGCTGTTTCCGATACGTCCCAGTTCTCCGATGGCAACGGCGTCCACCGTGATAATCACCGCCGAAGTGGCGCCGTCCTTCAGCACCAACGCCTTCGCATAGGATGGATCATTGACCGGACCTGCGCTCCGATCCGTAATCTCCACTCTGGCGACGCCGGCCATGAGCGGCCCCGCCACGACGGTCGAAGGCCAAAGCATCACCGTCAACAACAAACTCGGGACAGCACGCTCAATTCCCATCTGTTTGGACCGTCGCGTCCGGCCTCCTCGGATATCAGCATACAGTGATAACATCGAGATTCCCAAAAGAGGGGGCTACCATGGTCCAAATGTGTTCTTGCCGCGTCGTGTCCCGCCTGGCCGTGATTTGCTTCGCTCTCTGTACTGCCTTGTCCGGCGCACAGCCGCAGCCCGCCTTCGAGGCCGGTGCCGCCAAGCGCATCATCACGCCGGACCCTCTACTCCCGGTCACCGGGGGAATGGGCACTCCGTCTCCGGTGACATCGAAGCAAGGTGAGTTGACCGTCCGCGCTCTGGCCGTCCGTTCCGGCGGCGAAACCGTGGCCATTGTGAGCGTCGATGTGATCGGCTTTCCATCCGTGTTAGGCGACCGTGCGCGCGCCTTGGTGCCGCGCCTTGCCTCGGAGAGGATCCTGATCGGAGCCACCCACACCCACAGCGCGCCGGATTGCTACGGCTTCCCGGACGGCAAGGGTGGCTACACCGGATCGCTGGAGTACATGAAGTTTGTCACCGCGCAAATAGCCGCCGCCGTCAACGAAGCCCTGGACCGGATGCGCCCGGCCGAATTGCGGATCGCCTCGGGCGAAGCTAAGGGCAAGATCGCTTACAACTACTACGCGCCCGACCTCTATGACCGCCGCGCCGGGGTCTTGCAGGTGAGGAATCTCGACGGGCAACCCATCGCGACGCTGGTAAACTACGCGATCCACCCCGAGGTGTTAGGCAGCGGGCAGGGCATTCTCAGCCCCGACCTCGTGGGGCCGTTGTACGACCGCATCGAGGCATCCGCCGGCGGCATCGCCATCTTCATGAACGGGGCGCAGGGCGGAATGGTCACTGCCGACAACCGCAACCTGGACCAGCCGCCCAGGGACGCGCTGCGCGCCTACTGGTCCGACAGCCGCACCTGGGCCGAGTGCGAACGAATCGGACGGCTGCTGGCCGACGAGTCGTTGCGCATCATCGGGCCGGCTGCCTGGCTGAGGAGCCCCGCCGTGAAGAACCATTCGACGATGGTCCGCTTCCCGGTGGAGAACGATGTGATGTGGCAGGTGGTACAGCTTTCGCCGCTCAAGTACCCGTCGCGTGCGGATCGAACCATCGAAGTACGCATAAACCTGGTGGACTTGGGCAACGCGCAGATCCTCAGCATTCCCGGCGAGGCCCTGCCGAACATAGGCTTCTATCTGAAGCGCAAGATGCGCGGTGAGCACAACTTCCTGTTCGGCCTCACCAATGATGCCTTCGGCTACATTCTGACAAGAGTCGATTTCAACAGCTTTCCGCGCTACCAGTACATCTCCCGGGTGTCCCTGGGCGAGATGACCGGGGAGATCTACATCCGTAGCGCTCTCGATCTCATCAACGCGGCGGCAAAGAAATAGGACGGAGCGGCCTGTTGCGGGGAACCATCAGCGCCCCGCCATCGTATCATCGGATATGCACAGCGCGACAGGACTGCTCGAAGATGCGGTTGCGCTGTGGCGGTCGAGCGATTTCACATTTCCGGATTCTGCGCGGCGGTTTACCTGCGACGAGCAGGCCGCCCGCGAGGCAGAACTGGAGCTTTTCCTCCAACGCGTCGAAGCGGAGGCGGCCCGACTGCCCCGCGTGCGATCCGAGCGTGACTCGACGCGGCAGCGCATCACCGCGGCATTCGTCCGCCTTGCCCAATCGGGGTTGGGCTTGGAGAGCCGGCACCTGGAACTGCTTTTGGACGGTGGTTTCTCGGGTATCGGCACTTCGCTCGCCCGCGAGGCGCGCCGGTTCGACCCACGCGTCGGCGTGAACGACATCCTCCAGGCCTGCCGAAACGCCTGGACCGCGTGCGGACTCCAGGTGCTGCTGGGCCGGCCCATGCGCGTGACGCCTTCCATTTTCGCCTACAGCATGCTGTATCCTTACAGCGACAACTACCTGGACGATCCCGGCATCACCTGCGATGAAAAGGCCGGCTTCAACCGGCGTTTCGGCGGGCGCCTGGCCGGAAACCAGATCGATCCGCTCAACGCACGCGAAGAGGCTATCTGGCATCTGGTGGACCGGATCGAAAGCGAATACCCGCGCGCGTCGAATCCGCAGGTGTTCGACAGCCTGGTCGCCATCCACCAGGCCCAGAGCGAGAGTTTGCGTCTGGCCCGCCGTGGAGCGCCGGCCGGCGGCGTCGACGTGCTGAAGCTGAGCTTCGCCAAGGGCGGGACATCAGTGCTGGCGGACGGCTATCTGGCTGCGGCTACGCTCACTGCGGATCAGGCGCGGTTTATCTACCTTTGGGGCGTGCTGCTGCAGCTCGGAGACGACCTTCAGGACGTGCGCCAGGACAGCTCGGACGGTATCCTCACGTTGTTTTCACAGGATGCGGGACGCGAACCGCTCGACGTCGTCACGAATCGCGCATTTCACTTTGGCGCGCGCGTGATGGGACTCCTGGAGCAAGTGGGCAGCGACGGCTCCGCCACGCTGAAGGAGTTGATCCGGCGCAGTTCGCGCTCTTTCCTGATTCGCTGCGCGTCCGAGGCGGGCGACCTCTACACACAGGAGTACCTGGCGCGGCTTGAAGCGTACTCGCCGTTCCGGTTCTCGTACCTGAACCGCCAACGCAAGCGCTTCGCCCGCCGCCAAGGCCTGTTCGCGCGTCTGTTTGAAGCCTTCCTGTCCGCGGAGGACGACGAGCCCGCGTTTCCGCTCCTTCCGAACGCGCTCATGCCGAAATTCTGAGGCGGGATGCCAAGAGTACCTGCTCCGCGCCAGCAGCGTGACGCGCTTTCAGCCGGAATCTGAGGCCGCAGATCTGATTTCCCCAGCAGCGCAAAGGCAAGCTCCTCTAGATGGTGAAAAGACCCCCGGACAGCGGCATTTCCGTGGTCGAACGATCCACCGTACTCTTGCTAACAAAAAAGAGGTGGACATCGCCTATGATGGCGCGGTAGGCATGCGCCGTTTGACGGAGGCGGTCTCAAGAGACGATGAGCCGTGTGACGATATATTGGAAGGCGGTGATGGACGAGAAGAAGCCGAGCGCTTCCGGCTCGAACATGCCGGTTGTGCGTATTCGCCTGCGATTGGGCGGGGGCGATACCCGTGTGGATAGTTGGAGTGGCCGCTCGGCGCCCAGTCCGTTTGCGCTCGGTACTTCTCTTTCGCTCCACACTCTGATGGTGGCATTGCTACTGCACCTCCCGTTCTCTGCGCCAAGAGACGAGGGGGGAACCTATGTGGTCAGAAAAGTGGTACCTCTGATGCCGGAAAAGAAAGTGATCTGGTATCTCGCTGAGCGCGAGTTGCCCAAGGTTTCGCCGCCAATTCAATCCAGCACCAAAGGCCCGCCCCCCCGGCCTACTATCCGGGCGCCGCAGCGTATCGTGACGGCGCCGGAAGCCAGGAAGGGCAAACAGTTTGTCTGGATTCCTGCTCCCGATCTGCACCTGACCAAGGATCTCAGAGCTCCCAACATCATCGTCCTTCGCACACCGCCACCAACGCCTCCCCCGGAACGCGCGCGTCCCAGGATCTTCCAGCCTCCTTCCGAGAAACACTCGGTCGTGCAATCCCCAACGCTGCCGGCGCCTCCGGAGGTGAAAGCCGGTTCCACATCGGAAACGGCGCCTGGCAGTCAGTTCCTGGCGAACCGCTCCCAAGTGTCTCGTCCCCCCGCTCGTGTATTCGTCCCTCCGCCCTCTAAGGGGACGGGAAGCAAGGGCGTGGGCACGGTTGGGGTTCCTGTTCCTCCGGAGCTTGGGGGGGGCGGAGGAGAGGGCGGAGGAGTCGGCTCGGATGTGTCCTTGGCCATTATTGGAGTCAACCCCAAACAGACTGCGAGCATTCCCATCCCGGCTGGCGACCGGATAGCGTCCATCTCTGTTGGCCCCGATTCCGGTAAATCGCACGGCCGAGGTTCGGGCGGAGACGGCGGAGGCATCTCGATACCGGGTGTGAGTATATCTGGCGGCAGTGGTACTTCCGGCGTCGGTCGCAGTGCTCGCGACGCGAAGCCAACCACCCTTCCTTCAAGAGCTGCAATCCAGATCTTGAGGCAAGTCCCATCCTCGTCGGCGATGCCGCCGATGCCGATGGTGTCGGCCCCACACTGGCCCGGAGCTCGGACGCTTCCCCCCGAGATTGAGAAGCGGTTCTCAGGCCGGACCGTCTACGCTACGGTTTTTCCTTCACCTGCGCAGCCCGCGAGCGTGGATTGGACTCTCTGGTTCGCCGAACGTGCGCCGAGGCGATCGGGCACTCGCCCCTTGATGCGGCCCCCGGCCCCCGTGCTTGCCGCAGGCATGCCGATTCCGGTGATCCCCCGTAGCATGCTCACAGGCGGAAGACTGGAGCTTGCCGGCACATTAGGGCGGGAGGGGCGCCTGAACGCGCTTGCTCCCATCTCCGCTGTCGATCCCGTATTGGCCGGTACCGCCATCGCGGCACTCCTTAATTGGCAGTTCACGCCGGCGGTCTGCAGTGGTGCGCCACTGGATGTGGATGTCGTAATTGTGATTCCAACTGCGGAACAATGAAATGGAGAACGGCAGCGTCCCCACTGGACGGGCGTGGAATTCTCGGCCTTGCCGGTAACCGCCCCTGGCGCCACGCTTAAGCTGTCGGTTGAGATCGCAACGCAGCGAGGATCTTGTGATGTTGCTGGGGCTCGGCGGCGTATTCTATGCGGTGCATAAACGAAGATCCGTCGAGTTGCTGCTGAATGAGCGAATCTGCGCCTCGCGGATGGATCGAGCGCTGGGCTGCCTGCCGGGTGCCTCTCAACTGTCCTGAAAAGTGAGTACAAACGTCGAAGTGTGCGCCGATCTCGGAGTTGACTTCCTCCCATCAAGTTGGCAATCGACGGGGAGCATAGTACTCTTCGCGGCAAGCTCCGGGTACCAAGACCCTCGGATGGGACGGAAATGTCTGAAACAGTGTCAAGCAGGTGTATAATCCTATAGCAGCCAGGAGGCAGGGTGGAGGGCCCTGGCTAGAGGACTCGATGGGGGAACTGAAGGGGGCTGGACTTTGCGCTGGCGGCGTTCCATTTCCTGAACGAAGGGTAGCTGTTCGTATGCCTGACGGATTGATATCTGGAACGTAGACGCATAGTGTGAGCCGCCGCAAAAGAGCAACGGGAGGCATGAAACGATCCATGAACAAGCTATGCATTTTTCTGGTGGTGGCCATTCTGGCCTGCGCGACCTCCTGCAACGTAACTCCGGAAGCAACCGGGAAGCGTTTCCTGGAGAGAGGTGACAAGTTTTTTTCGGACGGCAAATACGAAGAAGCTTCCCTCAGCTATGGTAGAGCCATCCAGAAGGCGCCCCAGATGGGCGTGGCGTATTACAAGCTGGGACTCTCGGAGCTAAAGCGTGGCAAGATTCCCGAGACTTATCGCGCGCTACGGCGAGCTGTCCAATTGATGCCGGAGAACGAGGATGCCCGCTCAAAGCTGATCGATGCAGCACTCACAATCTTTCTCGCCAATCAGGGCAGGTCCAAGCCTGTTCGAGACGAATTGGCTGCGCTTTCCGGGCGGCTTCTGGAACGGGATCCGAACTCCTACGATGGCTGGCGGACCAAGGGGCACCTCGCGTTGGTTGACGGCAAAGTGAACGAAGCCGTAGAGAGCTTCCGCAAGGCCAACGAGGCGAAACCAATGCAGCCGCAAGTTGTGATGGGTTTGTTCCGCAGTCTGATACTGGCCAAGCAGGGTAGGGAGGGTGAGGAACTCGCGCTCGCGTTCCTGGAACAAGAAAAGACGAACGGCCCCGTTTACGATGCCCTGTATAGGTATTACATGTCCGGGCGCAGGTATCAGGCGGCCGAGGAGATCCGCAAGTCGATGGTCGTGAACAACCCCAAGAACGCCGGCGCCAGGATTCAGTTGGCAGCCCACCAGTTCTTGATGCAGAAGCATGGAGAAGCCTCTAACACCTTGCAGTCGCTGCTTGATAACCCATCCGATTTTCCCCGAGCGCGCCTGGAAGTCGGCGATTTTTATCTCTCTATCGGCAGAGTCCAGGAAGCACTCCGGCTATTTGAAGAAGGAGAACGGGCGAATCCGCAGGAAAGAGCAGTTTACCAGGGGCGAAAGGCCCAGGCCATGCTGATGCTGGGCAAACCGGAAGAAGCCGAGAAACTGCTCTCGGAACGTCTGCAGGCGTATCCCAAGGACGACGCGGCGAGAACTGCGCGCGCGGTGGTTCTGGCGCGAAGCGGCACGCCCGAGAAATTGGATCAGGCCATCGCCGAATTCCGGGCGCTGGTCGGCAAGAAACCCGACGATACGTCCCTTCGCTTCGAATTAGGCCGCGCCCTACAGCAAAAGGGGAACCTGGATGCCGCGCGCGCTGAGTTTCTGGAAGCATTCAAGAGACAGAAGAATCACATTGGGGTCCGCCTGGGGCTGGCCCAGATCGGCCTCGCCGCCGGAAATTATAAGGATGCTCTGCAGCATGTGGATTGGATGCTGGGAGTGCGCCCCAACGATCCCAACATACGGGTGCTTCGCTCCGTGTGTTTGCAAGGGCTTGGGAACTACAAGGAAGCAAGAGCGGAAATAGTCGGCCTGCTGAAGAAATACCCGGAGTTTGCCGATGCGCGGATCCAACTTGGCCTGCTGGACATCACGGAAAGCAGGTACAAGGAGGCGGAGGCGATTTTCAGACAACTATACCAGCCGGGCGCAAGCGACCTGAGAGGATTGGAAGGCTTGGTGGAGACCTACTCATCCCAGAAGCTCTTCGACCGGGCGGTGACTCTGCTTCAAGAGGAATTGAAGAAATCCCCTCGGCCCGACGCCGTTCGACGTGCCTTGGCCGTTACTGCTACCCGCGCCGGAAACTATGACTTGGCTGCCGAACAGTACCGCCACTTCTTGTCGTCTAATCCAAAGTCCGTTGAAATGCTTCTACGCCTGGCGGATGTCCAATATCGTAAGGGCGATCATGCGGCCGTGATGCAGACACTTCAAGAGGCCGGTAAACTGGCGCCGACGCATCCGGCTTTGCTCTCTTCTTACGCGCGAGTCCAGACGGCTCTCGGCCGTTTCGGCGACGCCATGGAGAGCTACCGCAAGCTTCTTAAGCAGAGGCCGGATAGTGCTTTTACCTTGAATAACCTGGCTTATCTTCTTGCGGATACGGGTGGCGACTTGGACGAGGCCTTAAGCCTTGCACAGAAGGCACTCCAGAAGCAGCCGCAGCATCCAGCTCTGTTAGATACACTCGCCTTGATCTACATCAAGAAGCACATGCCCGACAGCGCCATTCAAATCTCCCGTAACCTCACGGGCAAACATCCGAACAATCCGGTCTACCGTTATCACCTGGGGATGGCCCTCGTCAGTAAGGGGCAGCGAGATGAAGCGAAAGCGGAACTGGAAAGGGCACTATCCGACCAGCCTGCCCGGACTGTTGAAGTGAAGATCTCCGGCCTACTGGCCGGCCTGAAGTAGGTTGCCTGGTCCGACGTCCGAAGCGATGGCCGGCGCAGGTTCCGCTTCAAGCACAAGCTGGTGGGCCCGGGCGTGACGTAGATTCCGCTCTGCCCAGACTCGTTTGACTCAGCGCAGCGGCGGCCGGAGCAAGGGCAGAATGAAGCCATTCCGAGTGCTGAATGATGGCGGTTAACTATGACTGCTAGTGTCAACGAAGACAGTCGCGGCGGTGTGCCGGGCACGCTACCGGCTTAAACTGTTGTTCAAAGTGCTGAAGCAATCGCCACGGATCAAGGCTTTCGTGGGGGCCGGAGCCAATGCGGGTCTGGTGCAGATCTGACGGCAGTAGAGCCGGGGACGGGGGCTGCTAGGTTGCCTGGAAATTATAGCGCCAGAAGCCGGACGTAGTATGTTGACATATGTCAACATATTGAATTGGCTACCGCTGACAAATGTCAATATATAAGCCCTTCATTATCGTCGAGTATGTTATCAACCCCACGTACTAGTACGACTACTAAAACGCGGTGGCTTCTTTTTGTACTTGTATTTTGTAATAACTTAGGACTAGAATTACAATCGGTGTAAGGTAAATCTCCGAGGAGTAGTAGCACGGGACACCGGGAGGAGATAAATATGGCTGGGCGTTCGATGTTCAGTTCGTTTCTGGTGCTGGTTTTGGTGATCGTTCTGTCGCCAGCGCTGAAAGCTGACTTGGTTCAAGACACTCCTTTTCAGGTAGATCTCAACGGCCAAGGCTTCGGTAAGATCTTAGAAATCCTCACGCTCCATATGGACACGACTGAATCGGGGAAAGTAGTGTGGACCGGTTCAGCAGATGCGATAACAGGCTGTCTTTTGGGCGGCGGAGCGGCGGCAGATTGTGTTGGCCCTACCGACACTGGAGCAGATCCGAGCAAGACGGCCACGAGGACATTCAGCGAGATCGGATGGCTGGGCGCCGAAGATATCCGAATCATCCTCGATGCGAATCAGACGGGTGTCAATCCGACGGTCGACTTGCATACATTGATTATGCGGTTTTACGCTCCGGACGGCACCCAACTCGGTGGGGACGTTTTTCACATTGCCGCTCCCATGGATATCACTGAAGCACAGGGCCAGGGCAATGCAGGATTCGTCTTTAAGCTGACTCCAGGACAGGTAGCGCTGGCAAATGCTGCAGCGTTTGGAGTCAACTATGATCCCAATAACCGCGTAGGCTTGGAGGCCATCATCGGTGATGTTAATGATGGCGCTGATACTTTCTACGCTTTCGATGCGAACATCGTTCCCGAGCCAGCCGCCTACCTGGTGTTACTTGCCGGACTGAGTGGCGTGGTCTATCTGGTGAAGCGTCACCGGCAATCGGCCTGAAGAGAGGCAGCGAAGAGAGACGGCTTAGGAACTCAACGGATTCTCAAGCCGGGCAGGGTGAGCTTAAGCTCTCCTGCCCGGCTATACTTTTATCGGTACTGTCGGCCCAACCAACAATCGAGCAACATCGGATTCACGCGATTGTTATCACTAAACGCGTGGGTGCGGTTGGCTGCATGGCATGGTCCTACCGGACGATAGGCATCTACGTAAACTTGGCGCGGGCATTGGTTTGCCATGAGAGCTGCGAATAAGGTGAAAGAGAGGCGCAAATATGGTATCGCTAACCTTGTTCATTCGCTACTTGCCGGCACGTCCTGCAGCCTCAGCGCCGAGGTTGCTCGAGACCATCGTATGGAGCGCGGCGACAAGTTCTTCGCGCAAGGTTCTCGCGCCACGCCTTGCGGCGTAAATATCAGTTGGGACGGGCAGAGAGGGCCAAGTAGGAGACGAATGTCCTCTATGTGATGCGCCTCATCTATGCGCAGAAGGCCACCACGGCGGTTCGATCCCAATCTTCTAGAACCTTACTCGGAAACACGCCGACAATCCCACGCACCGCTACCGTTACAGGCTCGTGCTCTTCGACAATTGCGGCAAGGGAAACGCCGAGCAGCGTCTGGAAGGCGCGCTGAGTTCCGGACCGAGTTGTCAGGCCCCGGAGAGGATTCGCCCATTGCTGGCGCGAAGGAGCTGATTCTGTTATTGACAAATGTCAACGGTCTCTGTGTGTGGGCGATCAACGGTCTGGATTGCGGGCAAGTCATCCTGCTGCTGGAAACGAAGGCAGAGGTTACCGGGACACCTACTCGACCTTTTGGAGGGCGAATGGGGGAGCCAG
>JAJFUV010000247.1 GCA_021372245.1 Terriglobales bacterium | reverse complement strand
GCGCCGTGGGTGGCGGTGTGGCTGTCGCCGCACACCACCGTCATGCCCGGCTGCGTCAATCCTTGCTCGGGCCCAATCACGTGGACCACGCCCTGGTTTGGGCTGTGGAGGCCGAAGCAGGGAATGCCGAACTCCGCGCAGTTGGCTTCCAGGCGAGCCAATTGTGCCGCGGCGATCGGATCGGCGACGGGCAGCGAGCGCGGCGTCGTCGGAATGCTGTGATCCGCGGTGGCCTGGGTGAGATCCGGACGGCGGACCTTCAGGCCCCTCGCGCGCAGGCCGTCAAATGCCTGAGGCGAAGTCACTTCGTGGACTAGGTGCAGGTCGATGTACAGCAGCGCCGGGGCACCCGGCTGCGATGTCACGACGTGGGCGTCCCAGATCTTTTCGATAATTGTGCGCGGTCGGTTCATATGGCCTCGCAGACGGCCGCGCCGACCTCGCCGGTTGTCGCCGGCGTGCCCTTGGGCTTCAGGTCGGCCGTCACGCGGCCGCTGTTCAAAACTTGTTCGATCGCGGCGTTCACCGCCGCGGCTTCCTTTTTCAACCCGAAACTGTATTCGAGCATCGCCGCCACCGAGCCGATGGCGCCCAGCGGATTGGCCTTGCCTTGGCCGGCGATGTCGGGGGCCGAGCCGTGTACCGGTTCGTACAGGCCCACCCAAGCGCCCGACGGTCTGCGGTCGCCGAGCGAGGCCGACGGCAACATGCCGATTGACCCGGCCAGCACCCCGCCTTCGTCGCTCAGGATGTCGCCGAACATGTTCTCGGTGACCAGCACGTCGAAGCGCCTCGGGTTCAGCACCAACTGCATGGCGCAGTTGTCCACCAACAGGTGGTCGAGGGTGACATCGGGGAACTCAGGCGCGATTTCCAGCACCACCTTGCGCCAAAGCTGCGAACACTCGAGCACGTTGGATTTGTCCACGCTGGTCAGCTTCTTGCGCCGGCCGCGGGCGAGCTGGAAGGCCATGCGCAGGATGCGCGCGATCTCATCATAGGTGTAGGCCATCGTGTTCACCGCGTGCGCCTGGGTGCCTTCGCCCGTGATCCCGCGCGGCGTGCCGTAGTAGATGCCGCCGGTCAGTTCCCGCACGATGATCATGTCCGTGCCTTCCACCAAGTGGTTCTTCAGCGGCGACGAGTCGATCAACGCCGAGTAAGTGCGCACCGGGCGCAGGTTTGCGTAAACGCCCAAGGCCTTGCGGATCCCGAGCAGACCTTTTTCGGGCCGCTTGTCGGGGGGCATCTTGTCGAATTCGGGCAGGCCCACGGCGCCCATCAACGTGGCGTCGGCTTCGAGCGCCAGCTTGCGGGTTTCCTCCGGAAACGGGTTGCCCGTCTTATGGATCGCGATGCCGCCAAGCAGCGCTTCCGTCAAGTGCAACTGGTGTCCGTAGCGCGAGCAAACACGCTCCAGCACACGTACGGCTTCATGGGTGACTTCGGTCCCGATGCCGTCGCCGGGTACAGTAAGAATGCGCAAGTCCATTTAGTTTGATTGTAAGACGTCCGGTAGTTCTAACGGGCGGCCGGTGCTTGCTGGCTGATCGCGATGACGTCCTGAATCAGCGCTTCGATCTCTTCGTTTCGCAGGCCCTTCTTGCGATCGGCCAGGGTAGTGAATCGCTGATACACCTCATCGAGCTGGGCGCGGTCGAGCGTGTATCCCAAATCCGAGCAACGCTGGTTCAGCGCGTGGCGCCCGCTGTGCTTGCCTAGCACCAGGCGGCTCTCCGGCACGCCCACGCTGCGCGGATCCATGATCTCGTAAGTGGTGCGCTCCTTGAGGAAACCGTCCTGGTGGATGCCGGCCTCGTGCGCGAACGCGTTCTCGCCCACGATGGCCTTGTTCGGCTGCGGGCCGAAGGTGATCAGTTCGGTGAGCAGCCGACTGGCCGGGTAGAGTTGTTCCGTGACTACGCCCACTTCGACGGGGAACCGGTCGTGGCGCAACTTCATGGCCATGACCACCTCTTCGAGCGAACAGTTCCCCGCGCGCTCGCCGATCCCGTTAATGGTGCACTCTATCTGCCGCGCGCCCGCCTGCACGGCGGCGAGCGAATTGGCTACCGCCAAGCCCAGGTCGTCGTGGCAGTGTACGCTCACGATGACGTTTTGACCCAGTGTCTTGGCCATGCGGCCGATCAATGCGGCATGTTCGTCGGGTGTCGAATAGCCCACCGTGTCCGGCAGGTTCACCGTGCCGGCCCCAGCGGCCACCACCGCTTTGCAGACCTCTTCCAGATAGTCCAGATCGGTGCGGGTGGCGTCTTCAGCGGAAAACTCTACATCGTCCGCATACTTGCGAGACGACTCGACCGCCGCCACGGCGTCATCCAGCACCTGTCCGCGCGACTTCTTTAACTTGTACTTCAAGTGAATATCGCTGGTTGCGATAAACGTGTGGATGCGCGGTCGCGTCGCGCCTTCCAGAGCGCGGGCGGCACGCTCCACATCCAGGTTGCAGGCCCTGGCGAGTGCCGCCACCCTGATCGTGGGATACTCTCGACAGATTGCACGAACCGCTTCGAAATCGCCGTCGGAGGCAATCGGGAAGCCGGCTTCGAGGATATCGACGCCGAGTTCCGCAAGCTTGCCTGCCATCCGGACTTTCTCTTCCACGGTCATGCTGCATCCGGGCGACTGTTCTCCGTCCCGGAGCGTGGTGTCGAAAATGTATACACGGTTGTTCATCGGGTGCCGTCCGCGCTCCACTGTCCTTTAAGACCCACCCTCGGCCTGTTTCTCCTCGGGCGGGTACTCCACCATTATGTACGGGGCGGTTAGATTTATCAAATTTATATTTTTCAGACTGTCAATAACATGTGATAATCTTATAACGGAGGCTAATACGAGACCCGTTTAGTATCAGCGATATGGAGCTCTACCCTCTCAAGGTCTTCCTAACCGTCGCAAACGAAAAGAGCTTTTCCCGCGCCGCGGAAAAGCTGCTGCGCACGCAGCCGGCGGTTTCACTGGCTTTGCAGCGCCTGGAACACTCGCTGGGCGAGAGACTGATCGACCGCGGCGGGAAGGAGCTGCTTCTGACGGATGCCGGGCGAACCGTGCTGGACTTTGCCCGTAGGTTCGAGAACCTGGAGCGCGAGCTCGATAATGCGCTTTCCGAGCTGCGCGACAACGCGGCAGGGCGGCTGGTAATCGGCGCCAACGAATCGACCACTCTGTATTTGCTGCACCACATCGAGAACTACCGGCACATGTACCCCAAGGTGAAGGTGCAAGTGCGCCGCTCGCTGTCCAGCAAGGTGCCGGCGCAGTTGATCGACGGCGACCTGGAGATGGGCGTTATCAGCTACGATCCGGAGGACGCGCGCCTGGTGGCGCACATCATTTACACCGACCACCTATGTTTCGTGGTGCCGCCTGGACATCACCTGGCCGGGCGCGGCACGGTCTCCATCGCGGAGCTGGGTCAGGAGACCTTCATCGCGCACAATGTGCTGTCACCCTACCGGGAAGTGGTGGTGCGGGAATTCAAGCGGCGCCGCGTACCTCTCATCATGGACGTCGAGATGCCCACGGTGGAGAGCATCCGTCGCATGGTGCAGATGCGGGAAGGGGCGGCTTTTCTGCCGCACATGTGCGTGGCTCAAGAGATTGCGCAGGGGACGCTGTGCGAGGTGCGCGTCGAGGAGCTGAACGTCGAACGCAAGATTCGACTCGTGTATCCCGCAAAGCGAGCTTTGAGCCACGCCGCGCAAGCGTTTCTCGAAATGGTGGCGGCGGCGGCCGGCAGCCCGGCGGAGAACACAACAGCAGGCGCTCAAGGGTAAAATCGGAGTGCCATGCTCAGAGCGATTTGGTTGTCGGCGGCCGTTGTCCTTCTTGCCGGCTGCGGAGGGAAGAAGCCCGTGGCTGACATTCAGCAACTGACCCAGGAGTTCGTTTACACCAGTCTGCGGTTTTCGCCCGTGACGGCGACGCAGGCGGGCTACCATCAGCACCAGGGCGTGGTCCTGGATGAACTGCTGGACGATTTCAGTCCCGCAGCCATCGACACGCAACGGAAGTTCTATTCCGGGTTCCGCAAGCGTCTGGACGCGATCCAGCCGGAGCAGCTTACCGCGGAGGATCGCGCCGATTACGACATCCTGCGCGGGCAATGCGAGCTGACGCTGCTCGAACTGGACACCATCCAGAACTACCGCCACAATCCGACGCTGTATGTCGAGTCGATCGGCAATGCGCTGTTCAGCCCTTCAAGCCTCGATTACGCGCCCAAGCCGCAACGTTACCGCCACATCATCGCCAGGCTCGGGCGCTTGCGGGTACTGCTCGAATCGGCGAAACAGAATCTGGCAGATGCGCCGGAGATCTGGAACAAGGTAGCGCAGGAGGAAAACGAAGGCAACATCGGGCTGCTCGATAAGACTCTGCGCGAGGGCGCGCCGGCGGAGCTGCGGGCCGATTACGACCGCGCCGTCGTGCCGGCCCTGGAAGCCTTGCGCGAGTTCAACCGGTGGCTGAAGGACGATCTTTCCAAGCGGACCTCAGATTGGCGCCTGGGCAGCCAGAAGTACGCGGCCAAATTCCGCTACGCGCTGGGCACGGACCGGCCTGCTTCGGAAGTGCTGGCCCAAGCCGAGGCCGACATCAAGACTGTGCGCAAGCAGATGTGGGACCTGGCGCTGCCGCTGCACAAGAAGATGTATCCCACGCACCGCGATCCCGTGGACTTGAACCTGATCGTGGGCGAGGTGCTCTCACGGGTTGCGGATCGCCACGCGACGCCTGCCAGCTATTTCGCGGACGCGCGGCGCGACCTGGACGAGACGCGCCGCTACGTGAAGGAAAAGAATCTGCTGCCCCTTCCGGCGCGGGACAACCTGCAGGTAATCGAGACACCCGAATTCATGCGCGGCATTTACGCGGTGGGCGGTTTCAACCCGGCCCCGGCGCTCGAGCCGAAACTCGGTGCGTACTACTGGATCACGCCCATTCCGCCGGACTGGCCCCAGGCTCGCATTGAAAGCAAGCTGCGTGAATACAACTTCTACAGTCTGAAACTGTTGACGATTCACGAAGCCATGCCGGGCCATTACGTACAGTTCGAATACGCCAACGACGTCCAGCCCGAGGCCCGGCGCGTTTTGCGCGGAATATACGGGAATGGGCCCTACATCGAAGGCTGGGCCGTGTACGCGACGGAGATGATGCTCGACGAGGGCTATCTTAATGGCAGTCCCGAACTCCGCCTGACGTTCCTCAAGCAGGTGCTCCGGCTGCTGGCGAACGCCGTACTGGACGTGCGGCTGCACACCGCCGGAATGACCGACGAACAAGCCATGGAACTGATGGTCAAGAAGTGCTTCCAGGAGAACGAGGAAGCCTCGGCCAAGTTGCAGCGCGCCAAGCTGTCCAGTTGCCAGTTGCCGACCTACTATGCCGGCTGGCGCGACTGGCAGCAGATGCGGCGGGACTATCAAGCGAAGCTCGGCGCGGGTTTCAAGCTCGGCGAGTTCCACGAAAAGGCGCTTAAGTCCGGCTCGGTCCCGCTGTCCGCGGCACGCCGTTTGCTGGGGCTATAGACTTCGCAGGAACCGCAGCGACTCGCGCACGATGCGTTCGACGCCTGACGGGCTGAGCGCGTGCCCGCGTCCTGGGATCCAGACCAACTCGTGCCGGACTCCCGCCTTCGACAGGGCGCGA